>CALRRX020000042.1:0-11157 GCA_943370675.1 Reyranella massiliensis 521
TATTGCTTGATAGGTCTAAATAGTAGCCACCTAATTCAAGCGTATATAAGTCTAAACGAACATCAAACCTGTGCCCGAAAAGTGAATAAATTCCATTAGTTCCTTTGAAGATCAAATTGCCCCGATAATGCTCAGGTTGACCCAAAGTGGATTTAAATATTGCCTTTCTTTGCTTTGCATCAAGGACAAAAATATCCGTTTGATTTTGCCAGTAGCCTGATCCCGAGATGACATGAGGAGTATTTTCCTTCAAGAAAAAATACGGCGTGCAGTTGTATCCGATCAATTTCTGATCGGTCATTTTTTGCCACTCAGTTCCCTCCCATTTCCAATAGTTTAGATCGCAGGTATTAAATGCATAATAGGCTCCGTTTTCCTTAAGCAGCACTTGGTGCTGAGAGGGATTAGCAATGGACTCAAGGGACATCAAAAGGAAATGTTCTTCCTCTGTCAGAGTGGGTAATTCATCTATTTTGAAATAATGAAAGCCTTGGGTCAGATGGATTCTATCCCAATCCTTTTTCTCTTCTGCCAAACACACTTGACCTAATGAAAATACACTTAACCAAACCCCTAGAATAATTCGCGTCATTTTTAAATTTAAATCCAAAACCCCTTATCTCACTGATTAAGACAATCAGTTCATATACAAATTTGTGTTCTTTATCCATTTCAAAACATACTCGACACGGAATTTTAGGTGATACAGGTGATGTTTTATTTGATCGGTATGTCACCTATCTGTCACCCATTTAAGGTCTCCAAAAGAGGTGTGATCAGCAGCTCGTAAAAAGTTAGAAAAAGACTTGAAGTACCTATGGTGCATCAGGGGTCAGTAGGCAATCCTAGTGGACAGTTACCCTCGACCTTCGTGTAAAAATCTATTTGTGGCTTAGCAGTACTCTTTTTGAAATTGAATCAATTGATCTGAATTCGGAATCGAAAGAAGCGTTTGTCCATTGGATCACGTTCCCGAAGGATGATTTCTTTTCCTAGCTGGGAAATAGCCCTATCATTGAATGCCTTGATGATTCTGGATCTTCTGGCTTTGCGGTTTTCAGGACTTACATTTTGGATTTCAAAAAATTCATCCAATTGTGCGGTGGAAAAAATCTTTCCATCTGACTGCAGGACTTTATTCCAAAATGCATCCGAACCACTTTTTTCCTCTACAGGCAAAATATCTTCTATAACCGGTTCCACTTGAACAGCAGTGCTAAGCATTTTGCGCTTGGACTTTAGGTAAAGCCTTACTAGCAACAAAACCACCAAGCCCAAAAAGAAAGAAATGATCAATCCCGATTGTATCTGTAAGGATTTAACTTTTTCCTTTTTTACAGGTGTGATTTTTCCTTCGGCAAGCAACTCTGCTTTTGGCATTAATGTATCTACCTCAAAAGTCATCATCATGCCATCCGAGCTTGTCCATGTAATTCTGTTGGAGCCCACTTTCGAAAAGGAAGGTTTGATTAATGGCAAGGTTTCATCAGCCAAATAATGGAGGCTATAGGTAGACTTATCGAACACTAACCAGCCTTCTTTTGCCTGAACTAATAAGTAGTCTTTAGTATCTATAGAAATAGAACCAAGTCCGGTGAGGTAAGCCTTATTTTCCGATTTGATAAATTCAAAATCAAGCTCATACCAACTCAATTCATTTAAGTCTAGAAAATAACCGTGCTCCACAGGTTCTTGCAGCCCTGTCCTAAGATTAACTTTCTTTCCGAATAAAGAAAAGGCACCGTTTTCTACCAAGCCAACAAAAGGGGTATTGTAATCTAGGGGTTGTGATTTGGTGGAGACAAATTCCCAAGAACCCAATGATTCGTCAAAAATCAAGAGATCAGAATGGAAATTGACAAGGCCATTTCCTCCCAGCAAGTACAGTGTATTCTTCCATCCTAAGGGATAACCATCACAGAAATAGCCGTAGTTGTTATACTTATAGGTATTGACCCAAGCCTCATTTGTCCAGCGGTAGACATTGAGATTGCAATTTTCCCACGCATAGTACGAACCTCCCACTTGCAATAATTCAATTTTAGAAGGGTTACCATTGGTGGAGCTTATCTGGTAAAGCTGATCTAAATCAACTGGAAGCATTTCCTTATTGACTTCGCTGATTTTCAAAGAATCTTCATATAAATACAAGCTTGCACGCCAAAGCTGCGCAAATGAAGCTGCTGGAAGCAACATGACGACACCTATCAAGCATGTCTTGTAAAAATTCATCTTTAAAAACGGGGTGGTGATAACACTTCGAAAATAGGATATCCTATCAAAAAACAATTGAGAAATTAGGTAAGATAGGTAACATTGATGTTACTTATCAAGATAATCCTAATTATCAACACCTTATGGAAGACTCCTAACGCTAACTCACCAAAATCACAAATCCCTCTTACCTAACTATAAATGTCACTTGTTACACTAATCTCTAAATAATGGGATTCCAAAATCATGAATTTGATGGATTTCGATAGGGTCCATCTAGATTCTCAAGGAAAATCACAGGAAATATTGGAGCGAGAGTAACTCATCCGACAACCTCATGAATCTACTTTGGATAAATATATTGGTCGAGAAAACGAATTTCAGCTGATAAACTGACAGTGAGGATTCCAAGATGAAAAATGTTCAATCCAAGGTTAGGTAAAACTCTTTCCAAACTCATACTCGAGAGTTTGAATTATGATTATCCTCTATTCTGCCATAAAGCCTCTCTTCTTTGGTTATCGGATCGGAAGTCCGATGACCGAAAGCCTTCGCCGAAGAATTTCGGGGATCGAAGCCTTTCAAAATCAAGCATTTCCTAGCTTTTTCCAAATGCTAAAAGAGGTACTGGTAAGAAAGTGGATTTATAGATTTTTAGTTAATATGGATATATGGAACTTTGCCAGTAGCTTTCTTATGAGGTCAAATGAAATACTAAAAGCCAATTCTTTGACTTCTTCGGTCTCCCGTCATCGGTCACCTGTGCTGAGCGAAGTCGAAGCATCAAGCCCAAAATCAGAGGAATATTCGTGTACTGGCAGAATAGTACATAATCAGATAAATTACTCCCTGATCAATCCATTCCAATTAATTTCCCTTTCGAATACAGGCACTAGCTCAATTACCAATACCGCTGCTTCTTTCCTATTCAGCGTTTTTTCAGGTGAAAATTCTCCACTTAATTTAGCGGTAAGCCAGACTCCATTCATCTTGTTAAAATCCAGGTCAGGATCGATTAGCTGTAAAATTTTTAAAAGTCGATTTGCAGTAAGGTAATCTCCCGAAGCTCCCCAATAGACTTGCAGTTCCGGATAAAAAGGACGCAGCCCATCCACCACTTCATATTCGGTAGCCAATCGATCTGGATAAAACCAAGTTTGATTAGCCCAAAGGTAAGGCACACCCGTTCCTTTAAAGATTCCAACAGCCCCGGCTTTTTGCATGGCTTGAAAATGTGGGTCACTAGGAGGCGTATCTATAAATGGCATAACAAAAGCCCCCTGATCTAAAAGTCTTTGCTGCACTTCTCTAATGGAAACCTGATCCAAAGCTTGATTTTTTTGAATTGCTACAGAAGCCAATATTCCTGATGCTTGACCAATTCCCAATACGACAGGCTGAAGTCGGGTGGCGCCATTGACTATGTTGGATACCGAGATGCTTTTCTCCGCTAAAATCAAGGCAGGGTGATTTTTAGGAATCAGTGCACCAAGCGGGATCGTGTAGGAAGGGACTCTTATTTTGATGAAATCAATAGCAGGAGCATCTGGATTCTTCTTATGATGGTGATCTATGGTGTAATCTCCTACAGCTATTCCTGTTCTGAAATAGGGCGCTGGCGCATCATAAGGTGTCTGGACATAAGGTAAAGTAAAATCCACCAATCCCCTGAATCTGCGGGATTCCCTATGGTAAGGAATCATAGGCAATTGGTCGGAGGTAGGATACTCATCTTCAGCCAATCCCAAGTGCTTCATTCCAAGTTCGTGCTGAATAAAATACACGAACCTGAGGGTGGTCTGTTTGGCTTTCTGCACCTCAACCTCACGATCTTCTGGACTTAATTCGACCAAATTTACATAGTGATCATTTCCGCAATTAGGCCAGTTGATCATGTATTTACCATTGGGCAACTTGCCGTAATCAAGCATTTTACCACAATCCAAGGTCGGTGCATTATCAGTAGTGGGGTCGGCATGTGCGCAGGCACAGGCAAATTCAGCCGGATCATATCCCACAGGTCGTGGAATCGTCTTATCCGCTCCTGATCCAAAATCCTGCAAAGTAGCTACATAGGTCAGATCCTGAACGATAGAATTTGCCTCTTCAGGTGCAAACTCCTCTCCTATTTCAGCTCGGGCATCCATTCCCAATCGGTAGGAAATACCTTGGGCAGCTGCCACGTCTCCCAGTTCTGTAGCATCAATCAATAGACTAGATGAGAATCTGATTTCCTGTCCATTTCTAACGGCAATTACCTCCCAACGTCCATTTTGATAGGTTGCTGAGATCCATTTGGTATCATGATAGACTTTCAGATTTGGGACAGTGGAAACCATACGTTGGAGAATTTGATTCCCGACTTTAGGCTCAAATAGCGTATTACTTACCCAGCCCGTAGCCAACTTATCCAGACCTCCGTAGTGCTTTACAAGTTCACTCCGGAATTCCCCCCAAATTCCGGAAGGCAACCTGTGATTCCCATCAATGGCTGAGACTCCAGCTGCCGTCAGCATTCCTCCTAGCCAAGGTGTTGATTCTATGATCACCGTGGATGTACCTGATCTTCCGGCTGCAATCCCTGCCGCGGTCCCGCTGGCACCACCTCCAACTATGATTAAGTCTACCTTATTTACTTGAGCAGAAACTCCTATGACAAAGAAGAAATAGAAAAGGAAAAGAAACTTAATTTTCATGAGTTGAGAGCTTTGGTAAAAAAACTGAACTGGCACCGATCAAAGCGGCATGTTCGCCAAGTTTGGAAATTTCGATCGGTAGATTAATCCCAAAATGGTTAAGATACGCTTTGGTGGATGGAATAAACAAATCCCCAGAAAGGGCGATTTTACCTCCCAGTATCACCTTTTGAATTTGCAGTCTGGTTACATAAGGAAGTAAAAATTCGCCAAGATTTTTTCCAAATTCATGAAAGATGGAAGTAGAGATTTCGGAATCAATCATCCCACTTACTAAATCTTTAACTCCATTAATCTGAATATCGTAAGCTTCTTTGGCCTTGTTCACAAACCATTGAGTACCCAAAAAGTCTTCTGCAATACCTGACCGGAAAGGGGCTGTCCAGAGTTTGGCATCTTTGGTCACATCTTCTATTTTGATGGCAGAACCAAGCCCAGTCCCCAATGTGAGTCCAATGAGATTGCTACTTCCTTTTCCTGCTCCAACAAGGCCCTCTCCTATTAAAAAACTCTCTGCATCATTGGTGAATGAAATAGATTGAGGTGAAATCCCCAATTTTTGAGCAAGCAGATTTTTCACAGAAAGTCCATAAAGGGACTTCATTTTACCCTGGGTTTTGATCAATGAAATCCCATTTTCATAGTCATAGGGGCCAGGCATCGCAATACCCAAAAAACCATCAGGATGGTATCCTGTCACTTTTTGTATTGCTGCTGCCCAATCTACAATGATGGATTGCGCCGATTGACTGGTATCTACGTCTTTGTGATACGTATCGACCACCTGAGCCTGATCTTCCTTCCAAGTAACAGAAGCAACCGAAATATGTGTTCCTCCTATATCTGCTGCGATTAATTGCATAGTGAATTAAAATTAAGTTCTTGGAAAAAATAATCAAGCCAGGAAGCCGGATCATTTTGAAAGATATGGAGGTTTGTGATCTTTCCATCAGGTAGCCTGTCTTTAAAACAGTTCAATTCCGCCTTCATTAATGGTAGAAATAACCCTACACTGAAAAAGAATTTAAACTGATAGTCGAAAAAGAACCAAATAGTGTTTAAAAATCAGAGGATTCCAAGAAGGTTTTAAACCTAAGTTGGATTAGGTAATGAATGAGAGAAGTTTGAAAAATAGGCAGGCTTATCCTAAGAAATCTCAGAATTGGAGATAAAAAACAGAGGCCTCGGACGAATCCAAGGCCTCTTGTAATTAAAAGGAATTAGGGAAATTAATTTCCTCCATCCCACCAAGTTCTAGTAACCCAATCGTCACCACCCATTCGGGCAACAGCACTCTTAAGTTGGTCTGCGTTAAGAGAGGTCTCACCATTAGGGAACGGCTGTCTTCTAGGAATTTGACCAGAGGAGAAGTTTCCAGGGAAGTTAACTGGAGTAAGAGCAGGATGACCTGAACGCTTCCAGTTGTTCCATGACTCCACAAAATTGGCGAAAAGGCTGGTTGTAGCCCAGATTTGCTCATTGATCATTTTCAAGGAAGCATCTGTTGAGCTTACGTTTAGTGGATTTGCAGTAACATAAGCTGATGCTGCATCAGCAGAAATGGTAGCACCACCAAATTTAGCCATTGAAGTAAAGGCACCTGTAACACCATTTCTATAATAATCAGCTGCAGAACCGGTAGCCCAACCTCTTACAGCTGCTTCAGCAAGTAGTAATTGTACTTCAGCATAGGTAAGTGCGAAAACAGGTGCATTTCTGTTTCTGTAGATCGATGTTGGTCTTGAGTAAGCGCCTATAGGAGCAATGTCATTGCCTGTACCTGTACCTCCTGGGAAATCAGGATGTCTAGAAATATCAAACTGACCGCCACGAAGGTCAAAACCATTTGGAAGTCCAATTTGAACAGCTGGATTAGAATTTCCAGGTGCTCCATTTCTATTCGCCAAAAGACCAGGATTTGGAACCTCGGCTACTACAGACAATCTTGGATCATTCGTTGATTTCAAGTAGTCAATCATTCTTTTTGACCATCTCACTTCATAGATATCATCAGGAACGTTAAGAGCATTAGCGCTGGAGTTAGAATATCCATTTGCTTCATCACCAGGAATCAGCAAATCATCCGCCGGTGAAGAGAATACACCACCTGCAACAGCCTTTTGAACCCATGTTCTGGCAGTAGCAGCGTCTTTCTTGCTCATACGCATTGCCATTTTGAGCATCAACGAGTACCCGAATCTTCTCCATTTTGCAATATCACCTTTGTAAATCACGTCATTTTTGATGGCGTCACCTGTAGGGCTAAGAGCTACCAAAGAAGACTCTAATTCGGTAAGCATGGCAACATATGCCTGTGATTGACTATCATATTTAGGCTGAGTAATTCCTTCATCAGCTTTAAGGGCATCAGAAAAAGGAATATCACCATAAATATCCGAAACGAAAGAAAGGGTAAGTACCTTGAAAATACCACCTACAGCAACGAGGTTGTTCATTTCTTTGGTTCTTGCCAATTTTTGCATTTGCTGAATTCTAGAAGCTGTGCTGTAGCCATTGTTCCATACGTTAGCAATGTAGGAGTTTGTACTACCTGAGATCACATACTTATCCGCATTGGAGTAGTAGTTTGCTCCGCCCGTAGAAGTAGAGGCCAAAGCTTGAATCCACATGCTTTGGAACAAAATCGCTCCAGAATAACCCGAAATCATATTACCGTAACCATTAGCCGCAATTGGCAGGATAAGGTTGGGGTCAAACACGTTTGCACCTGCTCTATTAGGATCGGTATTTAGCTCCTGAAAATTCGAGTCACATGAGGTCACCCCCAAAAAACCCGCTAAAAGAATAGCGCTGATATATTTTTTCATAATTAATTCAATTTGAAGTTTAAGTTGAATCCAATGGATCTAGTGCTTGGAAGGCTGGTTCCTTCAATACCTAAGTAGTTGATGTTAGAGCCAAACGTAGCTTCTGGATCAATATTTTCTGCTTTACGCATCAAAATCGCCAAGTTTCTAGCTACGATAGAAGCAGTTAAACCTTTTAGCACTGGAACTGAATTAAACATTTCTCTTGGGAAAGTGTAACCCAAAGTAAGCTGACGAAGCTTGATAAAATCTCCATCAACGACGCTGGTTCTTGTTACGTTCTGTGCCAATCCTCTGTAGTAATTTTCAGCAGTTGCTGTAATCTCATTGGTAGTCACACCACCTTCACGACCTACAAGGGTGTTTTGGTGTAAGCCTCTGAAATGAGAGTAAAATTCTGTTGCCGACAATACTTTGTTACCAAAGTTGTAATCAATCAAGAATCCAAAAGAAATGCTCTTGTAATTGAATTCGTTATTCCAACCACCATAGAACTTAGGAAGTACAGAACCCCAATTCTTCAATTCACCTCTCTCAGGAATACCTGCGCTGTTTACAACGATATTACCATTGGCATCATACTTATAGTCATAAGCACGAATCTGAGGACCTGGAAGACCTACTACATAAGAAGTCACGGCATTTCCAAGAGTTGCTCTGTTTGATCCAAGGTTGATTGGATTGTTGTTTGGATCTGTGCTCAACACCTCATTTTTCACGTTGGTGAAGTTGAGGGAAGACTTCCAAGAGAAGTTTGATGTCTGTACTGGTATACCAGTCACCAATACTTCCAATCCTTGATTTCGAGTAGAACCAGTTGCTACTACACCTGAACCGAAACCTGATGCAATAGAATAACTCGCATTCATGATTTCATTGTTAGTTTTCTTTGTGAAGTAGGCAACATCAAATGTTAATCTTGTCTTCAAGAAGCTCAAATCAAATCCAACCTCAATTTCATCTGTGGTAAATGGCTTCAAAGATAAGTTTGGCAATCCAAGTGGGGATGAACCAGCAGGAACACCAGCATAAGCATTGGCAGAGTTGTAATAGAACTGAGTCTGATATGCTCCAAATGGCTCACCGCTTGTTACTGCATAGGATGCTCTCAACTTTCCGAAATCCATAGAAGGCATTTTCAAAAACTTATCGAACAAGAATGCACCAGTTACTGAAGGAGAGAAGATATTATTGTTATTTAAAGGCAATGTAGAATAAACATCGTATCTACCTGTAGTAGTCAAGGTCAAGAAATCCTTGTATCCAAGTCCAATTGAATAGAACGCAGACTGCACCTCACGAGCTTGGAATCCGTAAGAACGGCCGAAATTCACCACGTTGAACGGAGAGTAAAGACCAGGAATTACAAATCGGGAACCACTGACACCAACAGTTTCGAAGTTGTTCTTTCTGATCGTACCACCAGCCAACGCATCAATAGAAATGTCATCAGTAAGCTTAAAGTCACCACCGAACAACGCATCTATGTTGAGTTCTGTACGAGTAGAAAGACCTCTACCTCCCAAGCCACCTTGCAAATTGGCAGTGTATGCCAAACCTGTAGGATCTACTGAGAAGAAGTCATCATTGGAAACGTCATTACCCACGCGAAGCATAGCGTAGATTTTTGGAGTGAAGCTATACTTAGCAGATAGAGCAGAGATGGTACGCTTTCTTCCCAAATCGTTGATTCCTTTATTTACAATAAAATAAGGGTTGGTCACGAAAATATCATCGCTGAAAACAATTTCATTTCCAGCAGCATTGTACCCAGGAGCAAAAATGCTCGGACGGACATTTGGAGCCAAAAACATAAAGTTGTTTGGGTTCTTAGGACCATCACTCAAGAAAGGAATATTGGTTTGCTTCTGATCCACATAATTGATCATGGCTGTTACATTCAACTTGTCTGTGATATTCTGATCCACATTCAAATTGATGTTAAGTCGATCCACACCACTGTTTGGAACAATGGAGTTTGACTTCAAATTTGAAAGAGAAAGTCTGAAAGCTCCGTCTTTTCCTAATCCTTTGGAAACTGATACGGTGTTAGTGGTATTGGTACCTCTTCTGTAAAAATCAATATAATTCTCACTTGAAGGTGCATATGGATATTGATTACCATCGTAGCCAATTACATTACCACCCATTCTTTCACCCCAAGCAAATCTACCTGAAGTCTGAGCATCAGTTGCAGTAAGTGGACGCTTGCCTCCAGTACCCTGACCGTATTCATTTTGGAAATTCGTGAAATCCATCGCCTGTTCGGACATAAGGTTAAGGTTGTAAGTCAATGACCAATCTCCACCTTTCTTAGCACTTTTTGTTGTAATTAGAATTACACCGTTAGATGCTCTAGCACCATAAAGTGCAGACGCAGCTTGACCTTTCAATACAGTCATGGTCTCGATGTCATCAGGGCTAAGGTTACCGATACCATCACCGTTGTCACTACCACCCCACTCACCAGCAGATCCTCTTTGAGAGTTATCCATAGGAACACCATTGATTACGAATAAAGGAGAACCTGTACCAGAAATACTTGGAAGACCACGAAGCACAATATTGGATGATCCACCCGGACCACCATTCGTGCCTTTTACCACCAAACCGGCTACCTGACCCGCCAGGGAGTTTGCCACGTTGGTTTCTCTAGCTCGGTCCAAGACATCACTTCTTACTGTAGAAACAGAATATCCGACCTTTTCCTTTTCCTTGGTAAGACCGAGTGCTACTACCACTACTTCTCCCAATACTCTTGAATCTTCCTCAAGTTCTACATCCAGTTGGGTCATGCTGCCCACTGTGAATTCTTTGCTGGCATATCCGATAAAGGAAAAAACCAAAACGGACTTATCCGTCACCGAAATCGAATACTCACCATCCACATTGGTGGTAGTACCCGATTGATTACTCTTGTCCAGGATAGTTACTCCCGGCATGGGAAGGCGATCTGTCGATGCAGTGACCTTCCCTCTCAATACTCTTCTTTGGTCTTGTGCCGTCACTGATACAGTACACAGCACTACCAATGCGAAAGCGATTGATAGAAACTTTCTCATAGCTGGTAATAAAAGGTTAGAAATAATTTGTTTGAATTGTCCGGAAGCCCGGATGCTTTTGAGGAGAAAGGAGATTGTAAACCTTGCGCCATATGATCTCAGATTGATTATGTCAGTAAAAAAGGCCTTAAAAAGCTGCTTCTAAACTTATTATCAGCTTTGCTCTAGTTGCCTAAACTTAGGAAATCTATAAAATTTTAAAATCGAAACAAAAACACCAAGTCATTTTTTTCGCAAAAATGAATTTCATTAAGTAAATTTTTTAAAAAACTCCCTAAATCAGAATATTATTTTTTTGAAAATCAAAAATCAATAAATGACTTTTATTCTTTCTACTTACCTATTTCAAAAAAAAAG
>CALRRX020000043.1:0-11119 GCA_943370675.1 Reyranella massiliensis 521
CCAGATTGCCATTCATCGAGCTGAAAATGACTTCGGTGTTGATCGATGTTTTGTCGGTAGGCAGATAGGTGATGGAGGGTGAAAACAAGACCGAGTTGTTTCTCACATAATCACGAAATGATCCAGCCTCTTGATAAGCCGCATTCAAGCGGTAAAGAAGGGTTTTGGAAGAATTTAACGGACCTGTAAAATCCAGAGTACCTCTCATCGTGCGGAAGCTGCCTGAGCTAAGACTGATTTCTTTTCTCTCTTCCGAAAGAGGTTTTTTAGTCACCATGTTGATACTTCCTCCTGGATCCGTACTGGCAAAAGTGACTGAAGCTGGGCCTTTGAGTACCTCTACCCGCTCAATGTGGGTCGTCAAAGGTTGTAAAAAGTAAAACTGACGGGTTCTTAACCCATTGATGATTTGTCCTTCTTCATTTTGGCTAATGCCTCGGATGGCATATTGGTTGTAAAAACTGGAAGGGGTCACGCCACTGACGATTTTTACTGCATCAGCCAATTGGAATGCCTGTCTATCGCGAATCAGTTCTTTGGTCACTGTCCCCATAGACTGAGGGAGTTCCTTATTGGGAATGGCGATTTTGGTAGCCGAAAAACTGTATTCACTGGTGTAATCCTGTCGTGCACGACCTACTACCTCTACTTCCTGAAGATTTAGCGCCGAAGAAATCAAGCGGATTTCCAAGGGCTTGGATAGTGAATTTACATCCACCTCTTGCTCGTGGTTTTGGTAACTCATCGAAGAAATTACCAGCTTGTATTTGGTGGAAAGAAGGTTTTCGAACACAAACTTACCGTCCAAATCGGTGATTTCGAGTTGAGTTTCTGTATCTGAAATCAGTCGTACGTTCATATTGATGACCGGTAGGCCTTTGGAGTCCTTCAAGTAACCGGTAACTTGATTTTGCCCGAAAACAAAACCAGTAGTAAGAAAGAGCAAGAAGACTGGCAAGTAGCTTTTACAGAGGAAGCTACTCAAAAGCAGAACGATTTTTTTCATTGAAAACTTACGATTCTTTAAGATTTATGGAATAAAAGGGAGACATAAACTTGGTATTTTCAGAAGCTATATATCTGTAAAATGCTACAAATAGGACCGGAAATCCCGCAACATTATTGCGCAATAGTGTTGCAAGATTACTATGAAAAAAACTAGTATGAAACAATGTTGCATAAAAAAATCAATAGGGTTTAGATTTGGTGGAAGATGGATCACTCCTCACTCCGAATGCGAAATAAAATTCAACTCAAACGGGTGAAAAAAATGCTTGCTAAAAGAATTTGAACTGTGGATAAGCCCAATTTGAAACATTTTGGCCTTAATCTTAAAAAGAAGCCTCTATATTTGGCCGCAAGCAAAAAAGCACTGTCACAAACATTCCAATCTAAAATATGGAAGAAATTATCAATTCACTCAACGGGCTCATTTGGAGCAATGCGTTGATTTTACTTTGCCTGGGTGCAGGGATCTACTTTTCATTTGTTACCAAGTTTGTCCAAGTCAGATACATCAAAGACATGGTCAAGCTGCTGTTTAACGGCCAATCCTCCGAACAAGGTGTCTCTTCTTTTCAAGCTTTCGCACTAGCACTATCCGGAAGAATCGGTACAGGAAACATTGCCGGTGTAGCAACTGCGATCGCCATGGGTGGACCTGGATCCATCTTTTGGATGTGGGCAATTGCATTTCTCGGTTCGGCTTCCGCCTACATTGAGGCGACCTTAGGTCAGATTTACAAAGAAGTGAAAGACGGGCAATACCGTGGTGGTCCTGCTTTCTACATCGAAAAAGGACTCGGAATCAAATGGTACGCAGCACTTTTTGCAGTGGTGACCATTTTAAGTATGGCTGTTTTACTACCTGGAGTACAGTCCAACAGTATCGCACTTAGCATGAAAAGCGCCTTCCAAGTGCCAGTAGAAATTACAGGTGGTGCGGTAGTTTTGTTTTTAGCCCTAATCATTTTTGGAGGTGTCAAGCGAATCGGCCGGGTCGCTGAGTTTGTGGTTCCATTCATGGCTATTGGTTACATACTTTTGGCACAGGTTATCATGATCTTGAATTATGACAAAATCCCCGAAGTCATTTCTTTGATCATCTCTTCAGCTTTCAATCTTGAGGCAGCTTATTCAGGAGTATTTGGACTTGCCATCTCTTGGGGAATCAAGCGAGGTATCTACTCCAACGAAGCAGGACAAGGTACAGCACCTCATGCTGCTGCCGCGGCAGAAGTGAGTCACCCCGCAAAGCAGGGTTTGGTTCAAGCCTTTTCGGTGTACATCGATACCTTATTTGTATGCACTGCCACCGCATTTATGATCTTGTTCACCGGTCAGTACAATGTGGTCAATCCTGAAGGAGGATTTATTGTAGAAAATATCCCTGGAGTAAGCATCGGCCCAGAATTTACTCAAATGGCCATTTCCACTCATTTTCCGTCAATCGGCGCCGGTTTTGTTGCCTTTGCCTTGATGTTTTTTGCATTCACCACGATCATGGCTTATTACTACATCGCCGAGACCAATTTGAGTTACCTTCAAAAGTCGGGTACGAGAAAATGGACGGTTTATCTGCTTCGCTTTCTGATTTTAGGGGCGACATTTTACGGATCGAGCCGTACAGCTGAACTCGCTTGGACCCTGGGAGACATCGGCGTGGGCTTGATGGCTTGGCTCAACGTGATTGCGATCTTGCTTCTTCGTAAGCCTGCCTTGAAAGCCCTGAAAGACTACCAAGAGCAAAAGAAAGCAGGAAAAGATCCGGTGTACGACTACAAGGACGTCCATCATCATTAATCATCAAATCAAGAAAAGCGGGGAAATCCCGCTTTTTTTAGATTTAGCCCTTGGAAGAACTAACTCAGTCCAATTCCCCACTAAAAGGCATGCAAAGCAATACTACCCTTTGGATCGTCGTCACGGTGATCGCTGTCCACTTTGTGATTGGTGTGGGGTGGCTTTTCTATAAAATCGCTGGAGCCAAGCCTACAAAAAAATCTGATCCTGAGGAAAACGAAGGCCAAGTGTGAAGTTTGTGTAAACTTATATCCACCTGGAAAAAAAGAAGAGCGAGTTCTGTTAATTTGACCCAGTTTTAATTTCACCCAGCTCCGCAATAAATGAAAAAGCTCCTCAACTTGATCTTAGCCATGACCTTGGTTTCTACATTTTCTTTTTCTCAAAGCACTTTCCACCAAAACAAAGTGATCGCCCACCGTGGTGCTTGGAAAGCTCAAGGCCTTCCTCAAAACTCACTTGCTTCTCTTCGCGAGGCAGTCCGGCTCCAATGTGAAGGATCGGAGTTTGATGTGTGGATGACGGCAGATGAAGTGCTCGTGGTCAATCATGACCATGACTTTCAGGGGATCGATATCGAAACCTCCACCTATGAGCAGCTTTTGACTAAGAAACTCCCAAACGGAGAAAAAATCCCAACCTTGGAAGAATACCTCGCCGAAGGAATGAAACAAACAGGAACCAAGCTGATTTTGGAATTCAAGCCTTCACGGATTAGCGTCGCACGAAGCGAGCGCGTAGGTGAACTTTCCGTAAAAACCGTTCAAAGACTTGGTGCCCAAAAATGGGTGGATTACATCACCTTCAGCTACGAAGGAGGTAAAAAAGCCATCGCTACTGACCCAGGAGCCAACGTGGCCTACCTCAATGGAGACAAGTCTCCCGCCGAACTCAAGGATGCCGGATTTTTCGGTTTTGATTACAACATTCGCTTGGTAAAAAATAAGCCCGAATGGATCAAAGAGGCACAAGCGCTCGGACTGACCACCAATGCCTGGACGGTAAACCTACTGGAAGACATGGCTTGGCTACTGGAGCAAAAAGTTAATTTCATCACCACAGACGAACCCGAGCTACTCTTCACTGTCATCAAAGACACCCAATAACGAAAAAGCCCCGATCGACAGTCGGGGCTTTTTGATGTTTATTTGGCCGGAAGTATCTGAGAGGCAACCTCCCCGAATCCGACTCGGATTCCTTCTTTTTCAGCAAATCCTTTCATGATGACCGTGTCGCCATCTTCGATAAATCGGCGTTCATCTCCTTCCTCCAGTTTGACAGGCTTTGTTCCTTTCCAGCTGAGTTCGAGCATGGAGCCAAACGAATCCTCCGTGGAACCAGAAATGGTACCCGAAGCCATCATGTCCCCAACATTGATATTACAACCATTGACGGTGTGATGCGCAAGCTGCTGGGCGATGTTCCAATACATGTATTTAAAATTGGAGGTGCAGACTTTGGAGGCTTTTTTGCCCTCCGGCTGAATCATCACTTCCAATTGAATGTCAAAACTGTGATCCTTTTTGACCTTTAGGTAATCCAACACTTCCGGTTCTTGTACCGGTCCCGCTACGCGAAAAGGCTCCAAAGCTTCCAGTGTCACCACCCATGGAGAGATGGAGGAACCGAAGTTTTTCCCTAAAAACGGACCCAAAGGCACATATTCCCAGGCCTGAATGTCTCTTGCTGACCAGTCATTGAACAGCACAAAACCAAAAATGTACTCCTCTGCTTCCTCTACTTCCACACTGTCTCCGAGCTTGGTCGACTTGCCTGTGATAAAAGCCAATTCTAATTCGAAATCCAGTCTGCGGCTAGGTCCAAAAGCCGGCTTTTCCATGTCAGGATCTTTAAACTGACCCTTTGGTCGGTGGATAGGAGTACCTGAAACCACAATCGAAGATGCTCTTCCATGGTAGCCTACCGGGAGATGTCGCCAATTGGGCAAAAGGGCATTTTCAGGATCACGAAACATCTTGCCGACATTAGTCGCATGCTCGATGCTGGAATAAAAATCCGTGTAATCCCCAATTTTCACCGGCATGAGCATTTCAGCTTCTTTGCGATTGACCATGATTTTGCCTCGGGCAGAATGATCGCGCAATTCGCCATTTTCCGCCAAAAGCAATGCTTGCACCCGTTCCCGGATTTTACGGGTTTGGACCTTTCCCAAAGCGATCAATTCATTCAGAGATTCCTTGATAAAAATTCCTTCAGGCAAAAAGAACGAGGCGAAAAACCCTTCCTGATCCAAGACACTTAGATCTATTATTTTATCCCCAATGGCTATCCCGATTCTCGGACTTAGCTTTTTGTTTTTAAATACTCCGAAGGGAAGGTTATAGATCGTGAAATCGGAATTTTTTGGTATTTCTACCCAGGTACTCAGAATAGGGGCTGAACTATCGCTCATGTTCAAAAATTGTTTGGCAGGCAAAGTTAGCCTTATCCCATGAAATGAAAAACCTTTCCCACCGGCATGCGACTTCAAAAACTTAGAAACACTGACTGCCAACCTTTTATAAAAAATACGCTTTGATTTCTTATTTGAATTGTAATTTGAGGGAGTAAACCCCAATTCAATGAGATCAATTTTACGAATTCTCGCCTTCATTTTCTTTTTGGGACTATCTCCGATAGGCTTTGCCCAGGAGAAACCCATCCTCGTCCAGCTGGATGAAATCGCCATCATCGATCAAAAAGTGATGATGCCCATGCGCGACGGTACGCGATTGGCCACAGACATCTACCGACCTAAAGGCGATGCCAAAGTCCCGGTCGTTTTCTCCCGAACTCCATACAATTTCAACACCTATGGCAACGGAGAAATGAACACTCGTACCCTCCAATCCGCTCTGGAATGGGTCAAAAAAGGCTACGCCTACGTGGTGCAAAATGAGCGTGGACGATTCTTTTCCGAAGGAAATTGGGATATCCTCGGCACACCGCTCACCGATGGCTATGACGCCTTTGACTGGATGTCCAAGCAGCCTTGGAGCAATGGAAAAATCGGATTGTTGGGTTGCTCCTCCACTGCGGAATGGCAAATGGCGGCCGCTTCACTCAATCATCCGGCTTTAGCCGCATTGGTGCCGCAGGCTTACGGCGCAGGTGTGGGAAGAATCGGAGAGTTTTACGAGCAGGGCAACTGGTACCGCGGCGGTGCCGGACAGATGCTCTTCACCGCTTGGCTTTACAGTACCCAACATGACCCGATGGCTCCGAGATTACAGCCGGGCATCGAACAAAAAGACCTGCTGAGATTGCAGCGATTCTATGATATGGCTCCAGAATATCCTCGCGTAGACTGGAAAGAAGGGCTTGCTCATCTTCCCGTAAAAGATATCATCAAAAATGTGGGCGGTCCAATGGGCATCTACGAGGAAATGATCACCCGCAAGCCAAATGACCCGCGCTGGTATCAGGGTGGCCTTTTCCATGACAACATGCCTTTTGACAAGCCGAGCATGTGGTTTGTCTCTTGGTACGATGTTTCTTCTTCACCCAACATCGCCCTTTACAATCATGCCCGGAAAAATGCGATCAGCCAAATGTCCCGTGACAACCAATACCTGATCATCGCCCCAGTCCTCCACTGCTCCTTTACACGAGCAACGGAAAATACCATGGTAGGTGAGCGAAATGTGGGCGACGCACGCTGGAACTACGACGAGGTGATCACAGCATGGTTTGACTTATGGCTGAAAGGAAAAGACGAAAGTGGCACCATAGCCAAACTTCCAAAAGTGACTTACTACACCATGGGAATGAATAAATGGCAATCTTCTGACGTATGGCCTCCAAAAGAGGCGGTGATGACTTCTTTCTTTCTAGATTCTCAGGGAAAAGCAAATACCCGAAATGGTGACGGAAAGCTGGTGGCGAAAGCCCCAAAAGCGGAAGCCAAAGACACATTCACCTATGATCCGATGAACCCTGTGAACTCCTATGGAGGGAACGTCTGCTGTACCGGAAATGCAGTGCAGGGCGGCGCCATGGACCAAAGCGAGATGGAGTTGAAAGACGACATCTTGGTCTACACCACCGAGCCTTTGACTGAAGGAGTGGAAGTGTCAGGATTTATCGAAAGCTACCTCTATCTCTCTTCTGACGTCTTGGACACCGATGTGACCATCAAGTTGATCGATGTCTATCCTGACGGAAAAGCCTACAATCTGGATGAAACGATTCAGCGGGTACGCTACCGAGAGGGTTATGACAAGGAAGTCTTTATGGAAAAAGGAAAAGTCTATGAAATCAAATTGACTCCAATGAGTACTTCGAATTATTTCGAAAAGGGTCACCGAATCCGAATCGAGGTCAGCTCTTCCAACTTCCCTAGATTTGACCGAAATATGAATACCGGTGGCAACAACTACGACGAGACCGAGGGAAAAATCGCCACCAACAACATCCACCACGGAGGCAAATTCCAAAGTAGAATTGTGCTACCGATGATCAAGAAATAATTCTCAGATTTTGAATTAGGAAAAAGACCGGCAGCGATGTCGGTCTTTTTTTCTTTGAAAAAAGTCACGAGGGATTATCAAACAGATAGATCACAAAGTTTCAAACCCACTCTATCCGGTTTCCTATTTCTTCAAAACTGTACTTCCAAAGAAAAGACCTGGATCAGCTTTGAAAAGATCAACCCTGTAAAAAAGTGGTCAAAAATTGATCATCATTGAATCGAAGTAAGAGCTAGGATGATTGGTTTGTTTGGAAAGACCTTTACTCTTTAGAACAAGCATAAAACCTTGACATCTAAATACTAAAGAAAAATAAGATTCTCTCTAAATTCAAAATCTACTTGTGACGGGACAATACACCCATAACGGATAAAAAGTCTTACTTCATTTTCAACAAGTGTATTAATCACGCCTCTATTTCAATCCAAACAAGGGCCTTATCCAATTCCATCTCCTGATACCCAATTCATAGATCAACCAAGCTAGGCCAAAGGTACCCATGGACATCAAGGAAAATTTCAGAAAAACCCCCAAATCTGCATGCATAAGGTAATACCCCAAGGTGACTGTGATGGTCTGATGAAGGATGTAAAATGGATATACCGCTTCATTGGCGTAGGTAAGTTTTGCGCTCGGTTTGTTCAAATAGGCAGCCGCGTAGCCAAACAACACCAAAATCCAAGCCCAAAGGTTGATGACTTTGAATCCCGCCTCGACAAAATGCACTAAAGTCGTATCCTCGAAAAGTTGCCTCAAACCCACCATGAGTGTAAATCCGATCAAACCTAAGTAAAGGTATTTCCTGCGGTTTTCCTGAACGGTTTTCCAAAAGATATCCCTTACCGATATCAGCAGAAAACCATAGAAAAAGAAGGTGATGAAATTGAGGAGATTGAACCAATCCCCTACCAAAGCATGGGTAGATTCAAAGTAAGGCTCGACAAAAGATTCCCAGATATAAAGCGGAATTACTAGCAAAAACAAGCCAAAGGATTTTTCAGCCAACTTCCGCATTCCAATCAGAATCCCCGCCTTGGGATGGTCTCTGAGGTACAAAAAGACCGGAATCAAAACCAAAGAAAACAACAAAAGGTAAGGCAAAAACCAGAGGTGGTGCCAGGAAAAATTTCCTTCCGGATAGACTCCGATAAATGCCTGTGAGGGCCAAAAATCCAAATATCCTCCACTAAACTGCCCCTTATCCAATCGCTCAAAATACACCTGTGGCGGCACAATCAGGATAATCCCTGCGATCAAAGGAATCAGCAACCTTGTAATTCTTTCCTTGGCAAATGCTCCTCCACTTCTTCTTGACAACGCATAGTAAGTACCCATCCCCGAAATCACAAACAGGATGGGTAATCGCCATTGATTAACAAAAAGCATCGGCCATCGGAGATTGGGATAGATAATGTCATTTTTGATATGCCAACCCCAAGGAACGAAAAACATTCCCACATGGTAAAAAATCAATAATCCAAACACGATGACCCGTAGCCAATCCAAATCATACCTTCGCATTTTCTTTTCTTTTGGTCAAAGGTAGAAATCAAAAAAGCGATAAAAATACTCTTGGGATGGCTGTCAAGGTTTTGTGATGAATGACAAAGTCTAGGTATTGATCCGACTTTCAAACAAAGGAATCATCCCTCTTGAAACAGGAACTAGCTCCTGATGTTGGGTCAAATGAAGCTGATATCCTTGAGCATTCCCCTTGATATCGCTCACTTGGTGAAGATTGACTAAGTAGGATCTGTGAGTTCTGATGATATGGTCAGGAGCATTTAATTGAGCCTCAAATTCCTTCAAGGTCATTCTTTTCAGCAGTTTTTGGACTTGGCCATTTTGGCTGACAAAGATCTCAAGGTAGTTTCCCTCAGCTTTGGCAAAGAGAAAACCGTTAGGGTCAAGAGAAAAGTCATCGCTTTTTTGTTGGGTTTGAATGGCAACTGTTTGAACCTTGTTCGCTATTTTTTCAGGGTGCGGCTTGGCATTGAACTGGGAAGCGATGTCGGTGTGTTGGCTTTTCAGCCGGATGTAATTGACCGGAACCAGGATCGAAAAAAACAAAACCCCAACCAGACAGGTATTTCTAATTTCTTCGAACAAATATCTCCAAGACCAATTGTAAGGGTTGTCATAAATCAGATCTCTGATCAAAAACTGGAAAATCCCAATCGATACAAACAGGACAATAGAAAGGATCATTTCTTTTTTGACCGTCCATTTGTCCTCATTTACTTTTATGGAAACCGGACCAAAAAATAGAAATACTACCAAAGCGGCATTTACCGAATGGATCACGCTGATCCAGAAAAAATCCATTTTATGTTCGGGAGTATACTTATTGAAGGGCTCAAATAGATAATTAAAAAATAGACTCATCATAAAAATTGATATCGCAAAGTAAAAAAGCTGTTGGCCTTTGTAATAAAAGGGATAAGGCTGTTTTAAAAACGCCGATAGGTTCGAATTCATCTTTTTTAATAAACGATAAAAGCCAACTGTCAAATCCTGTTGGGTATAAACCCTCAGTTCAAAGATCCATAAATCCATCTTTAAGCCTCGGTGAAGTTGGCAACTTTACCCAAATATCTATACCGAATCGAAATGAGTTCATAGCTTTTAAAAAATTTCTCATTTGGAATCTCAACGGGAATTATTTGTAATAGGCAGTAATTTTCGCCCGAAGATGGCAAGGCGTTAAAAATCAAAAACCCTTGCGCCTTACTTGCTCTCGCGAGAAACACATCTAGCTGTCCTGCTTCTCCAGAAGCAGGATCTTTTAAGGAAGTATCCATGCTGCTTTCGGAAAAGCAGCATAACCAAATCTCTTTTGCGCCTAGGCGAGAAGTAAAAGAAGCTGTCCTGCTTCTCCAGAAGCTGGACTTCTTATCCATAAACCTCAATGCTGCTTTCGGAAAAGCAGCATTCCCAAAACTCCAAATTCCACCAAGGCCTTTTGGGCTTTTTAACCTATTTTTGCCCCTTCGAAAAAACACACCAAGTATGTCTATTGCCAGCAAATACGAACCGGCAGCCGCCGAGGCCAAATGGTACGCCTACTGGATGGAGCACAAGCTCTTTTCCTCCCAAATTGACCACAGCAAGGAACCGTACACCATCGTCATTCCTCCGCCTAACGTCACCGGCGTGCTCCACATGGGCCACATGCTGAACAATACCATCCAAGACGTACTCATCCGTCGTGCCCGAATGCAAGGCAAAAATGCCTGTTGGGTACCCGGAACAGACCACGCTTCTATCGCTACCGAAACCAAAGTAGTCCAACTACTCAAGGAAAAAGGCATCGAGAAAAAGGATATTTCCCGCGAAGAATTCCTGACCCATGCTTGGGAATGGAAAGAAAAATATGGGGGGATCATCCTTGAGCAGCTTAAAAAGCTTGGCGCCTCTTGCGATTGGGATCGCACTGCATTTACCATGGATCCAGGACTTAGCGATGCGGTGATTTCAGTGTTTGTGGATTTGTATAAAAAAGGAAAAATCTACCGAGGCATCCGCATGGTCAATTGGGATCCCAAAGGACAAACCGCCCTTTCGGACGACGAGGTGATCATGAAGGAAATTCCCTCCAAACTCTACTATATCCAATACAAAATCGAAGGAACGGAAGATCAATTCCTGACCATCGCCACCACCCGTCCTGAGACTATCATGGCTGACGTGGCGATCTGCATCAATCCAAACGATCCCCGATTTACGCACTTGAAAGGCAAAAAAGCCATCATTCCGCTGATCAATCGAGCCATCCCTATCATCGAGGACGAGTATGTGGATATGGAATTTGGTACAGGTTGCCTCAAGGTAACTCCTGCTCATGACAT
>CALRRX020000044.1:0-11094 GCA_943370675.1 Reyranella massiliensis 521
ATTTTTTTAATCCGACTCCTTAGGCTTGTCAGTCCAAACGTACTTGCCGCCCATGAAAACAAGAAAAGGATCAATCCAATTAAGAAAATTCTTCCCATCACATCAGAAGAAATTTGATCCATACCAATTAATGCCCCGAGGGTATCAAAAAAGACGAACAAGACCAACAAGACAAGAAAAAATGCCAAGAGTAAAAGCTGTAGGTAGAAGGCGATTGATTTCATAGATGTCCTGTTTGGTAGATTTACGATAGCTTAGACAGATTGGATCGTAGAAAGCTTTTGGTACAACCCATCTCTGCTCATTAGATCCGCATGTGTACCCCTTTGGACAATCTGACCCCGCTCAATCACCAAAATCTCGTCGGCATGCTGGATCGTACTCAGTCGATGTGCAATCACCAAGGTGGTGCGATGGCTCATCAACTTGGTCAATGCTTCTTGCACCAATAATTCAGATTCAGAATCCAAGGCAGAGGTAGCTTCATCCAGGATCAGAATCGGAGGATTCTTCAAAACCGCTCTGGCAATACTAAGTCGCTGGCGCTGACCGCCTGAAAGCTTAGAGCCTCGCTCCCCGATATTGGTCTGGTAGCCATTTTCAAGCTGAGAGATAAAGTGGTGTGCATTTGCAATCTTGGCTGCTTCGATGACCTGGGCTTCGGTGAGACCTTCCAGACCAAACGCGATGTTGTTAAACACAGTGTCATTGAATAGGATCGACTCTTGAGTCACGATCCCCATCAGGCTTCGCAAGTCAGCGGTGGAAAAGTCTTTGAGATCCGTTCCATCCAATAAAATTTGGCCTTCACTTGGGTCATAAAATCGTGGCACCAAGTCCGCCAAGGTAGATTTCCCGCCTCCGGATGGCCCCACCAAAGCGATGGTTTTACCCTTTCCCAAAGAAAAATCAATGCTCTTCAGCACTTGCGTATCTCCATAGGAGAAGCTGACATTTTTAAACTCAATCCGATCATTGAAAGCAGTTAGTGGCTTAGGGTTTTCTGAAGATTTGATCAGATTTGGGGTATCAATTACTTCAAATATCCGCTCAGCAGAAGCAATTCCTCGCTGAATGTTTGACACCGCACGGGAAATTTCCTTGGCAGGATTGAGTACTTGGGTGAAAATAATAATGTAAGTAATGAAGTCCGAAGCACTCAAGTCTGACTCCCCGCTGAGTACCAAGCTGCCTCCATAGACTAAAATCCCCGCCACTACCGACACTCCCATAAATTGGGAAATTGGAGCTGCAAGTTCATTTTTCCGGGCCATGCTGACATTGACATCCGAATATTGATCTGTTTCGTGATCAAACTTACGACGGACAAAGTGCTCGGCATTGAAAGCTTTGATCACCCGCATTCCTCCAAGTGTCTCATCCAGAATATTGACAATTCTTCCCAATGACTCCTGACTTTCTACGGCACTTTTCTTCAGCCTTTTAGTAATTCCTCCGATGATTGCCCCCGAGATTGGAATGATCAGCATGGTGAACAGGGTGAGTTTGACCGACATAAAAAACAACACCGCGAAATACAGGAAAATGGTCGCTGGCTCACGGAAAACTACCCTGAGGGAATGAACAATGGTGTTTTCTACTTCTTGAATGTCATTGGTCATTTTAGAGATTAGGTCTCCTTTTCGCTCATTGGAAAAGTAACCGATGTGCAGGGCACTGACTTTTTGGAACACATCCATCCGCATTCCCTTGATCACCATCGCCCTGACTTGTGCTAAAACCACACCAGAGAGGTAGGTAAACAGGTTGGATAAAAACACCGACACTACAATAATGACACAGACAAACAGCAGTGTTCCGAATTTCCCATACTCCTCACTGACCAGCAAAAACCGATGGTTAAACATGGAAGTGAAGTATTCCACGGAAAAACTGAAGGCAGGCATTTCCCTGAATTTTTCCAGAGAAGCAGGGTCTACCTGCTCAAAGATGACATCAAAGAGGGGCTTAAGCAGGGTAAAATTGAGCAGACCAAATACAATCGCCAAAAAGGCGTAAGTAATGTAAATCGGAAAAAACCTTCCAAAAGGTCTGGCATAGGAAAGTATCCGAAGGTAGGTGTTCATTTAAAAGAGCAAAGGTGAATCGGCTCGCAAGTTACGGAAAATAAACTGAGCGGGTTTTGATCAGTAATTGAAGTCAGGTCTGACAAAGTTCCATCGAAAGGCCAACTGCATGAAATTGCTGCTTTCTGGAGCATCCAAGTCTTGGGCCGACCTTCTTCTGAAGTAATGAGAAGCATCGATAAAGAAATTGTGCCTTAGCATATAGCTCGCTGTCAAATTGGTCTGTACCACCCGGTTTTCTACACCTTGGCCAATCACGTTTCCGAAAAGTCCCGTAGGGCTGTCCTGAAGCCTATTTTTAAGAACATCCCCTCCCCAGTTGACCGAAGCATTTTCATCTGTTCCAAAAAACTGGTACATCCCTGTCAGGTTCAGATCTAACCTAGGAAGTGGCTGATATCGGAGTATACCCACAAATTCCCGAAAATTAGCCCCTCTCGGATGGGTCAAAGGAGTGCGCCAGTGGCTGTACGATTGGAAGTCAAACTTTTCCTGAAAAGTGTAAGGTCTCGCCTGATTCCATTCAAGCTGTAGGTCAAGATTGTTCACGCCCAAAGCGTTAATGTACTTGTAGCCAGCCTGGATTCCATATTTGTTTCGCTTTGAACCCTTGCCATCGATCCCAAAAAACTCATTGAATACAAACTCATCCAAGGCAAACTGTCCATAAAGCTCCATTCCCGGTCGAAACATCCACTTGCCATCAAATCCCAGCATCACCTTATCGGGTGTGCCCTGCTGCTGCTCTACCCAGCGGAGGAAAATGATCGGGTTGAAGTAATTGAAATTCACTTTGTCCGTCATCACAGAAGAAAAAAAGCCAAGATTCATGCTTTTCCCGACATTCATACCTAGCCTGTTGTAAGAGAAAAATTTCTGGGGATACCTGCCATCGGTAGGCCTGCCGCGATTGTAAAACACATCGGCAGTGAGCTGTGTCCACAAGTTGGTGAGCTGAAACCTCCACACTTTGGTATTGAACTTGGCAAACATGTAGGGATTAGAGAAATCCGAAATTTGGAAAGAGCGGTATCCCTCTCCTGCAAAATTACGGTCGTGCCCGACCTGAATTTCAATATGCTTGGTGATCTGGAATGACACGTGCCCAAGCGCTGAGAAGTAGTTATACCCATCTGATTGATATTCCTTCCAGAATCCCTCACCAGGTACTGCCCCGTTATACTCCGCATAGTCTTTGACCCAAGAAGGAAAAAACACCTCCGAAGTGGTCAGATACGTGTAAAATCCGACTTTTTTGTCCACCGATCCTCTCAGTACCAATCCCCGTGCTAGTCGGGCTGGATTACGTTCATTACCCGTCTCCGTCCCTCCACTGAGGTAGATGACAGGTGCCAAATGAATCCCAAAATCTTCCCCCTCGTAATGAGCAAAATCTCCGGGTTGCTTGTACAGTGATTTCAGAAAGGGCTTTTTTGATGCAGGAAGGTCTCTTTTCGAAAATTCCCAAGAGTCCTGACTTAGGAAAGCCAGGTTAAACTGATCTGCTTTTGACTGGATGATCTGAGGATTTTCTGCGAGACTATCGAGGTATTGTGCGACGATATCTCTCCGAAAAGGCCTGAATCCCGTATTGAAAAAGGGATTGGTCTTTCCTTGGAGGATTTCGTATCGCTCCAGTTTATGGTAATAATCCCGGTCAAAAGGAATGTAAGCACCTTGAGAAAAAGCAGATTGAGCTGAGAAAAGCAAAGTCAAAAAGGAGAATCCGGCGAAAATTCGATTGAAAGTGATTTTTTGCATAGGTTAAATCTAGAAAAGAAATGGTAATCCAATTGGCTAAAATAGAAATCAAATTTCCTTCAAACGAACTCTTGTATGACTTGATCACACCAACTTAACAGGCAAAACAAGCTTTATCCTTATCTTTGAAGTGATTTATAGATCTCATCACCTTGGAGATAAGATGGGTCCAGATATCAAAAGAACAGGTATTTCTTTCACCAACGCTTCTTACTTCCCACGCTCTAGCGGATGAAAACAACTAATTCCATGAAAAACAAACTCACCTTGATCCTGATGGCTTTCATGCTCATCACAGGAGCACAAGCTCAGGAACAGCCCAAAAAACCAAAACTAGTCGTAGGCATTATCGTCGATCAAATGCGACAAGAATATTTTTACAGATTTGCGGACCGATATGTCGAAAATGGTTTGAAGCGCTTTTCCGAACAAGGATTTATGATGACCAATGGGCACTATAATTATATCCCGACTTACACCGGTCCAGGTCATGCTTCAGTCTACACCGGCACTACTCCTGCCACGCATGGGATCATCGCCAACAACTGGTATGTCAGATCTTTGGGTAAAATGATCTATTGCGCGGAAGACTCTACCGTAACCAACGTAGGCGGAACTCCTGAAAACGGAAATATCAGCCCAAGAAACATGCTCAGCACCACCATCACTGACGAGCTTCGTTTGTCTACAGGGAAGCGCTCCAAAACGGTGGCTATTGCCATCAAGGATCGGGGCGCCAGCCTTCCCGGAGGACACACCGGCGATGCTTATTGGTATGACGATGTCAATGGAGACTGGATGACCTCTACTTTTTACTACGCTACGCTTCCTAAGTGGGTGGCAGATTTCAACGCCAAAAAACGACCTGATTATTACCTTAAGCAGACCTGGAATACCCTTTTTCCCATCCAAACTTATGTCAACAGCTTGCCGGATAATAATGACTTTGAGGGCCCTTTTATTGGAAAGAACGCTCCTACTTTCCCTTACAACTTGGACTCATTGAAAAAGGATAACGGAGGTTATGGACTAGTGGCCTCCACCCCATTTGGCAATAGCCTGACATTGGACTTTGCCTATGCGGCGATTGAAGGTGAAAAATTAGGACAGCGTGAGGTGACCGATTTTCTGGCCGTGAGCTTTTCCAGCCCTGATTACATCGGCCATCGATTTGGTCCATCTTCCATTGAGGTGGAGGACAATTACTTGAGACTCGACCGTGAACTGGCAGACTTCTTTTCCTACCTAGATAAAACAATCGGCAAGGGTGAATACCTCGTCTTTATCTCAGCTGACCATGCCGTAGCCGATGTGCCCAATTACATGATCAGTGAAAACATCCCTGCTGGAAACTTCAACTCAGCAATGGTCCTAGGCCAATTGAAAGGCTTTACCAATGCCATGTACGGAGAAGGAGACTGGATTAAGAGTTTTTCAAACGAGCAGATTTTCTTGAATCACGAGCTCATCAAAGACAAAAAAATGAATGCCGAGCAAATACAGCGTGACTTGGCTGAGTACGTTTTGAGATTCAAAGGAGTGAAAGAGGCCTACACTGCGAGTGACATGAGAAGGCAAGAATTCACACAAAACAGAGCTCATTTACTTCAAATGGGGTACAATCACAAAGCCTCAGGAGATGTTTTATTGATTCTCGAACCAGGATGGCTGGTAGGCGGAGCTCGAGGTACGACCCATGGTTCAGGGTTTAACTACGACACCCATGTGCCTATTGCCTTTTACGGATGGGGTATCAAAGCAGGAAAAAGCGCAACCTATGCTTCCGTGACTGACATTGCTCCGACCCTTTCGGTATTACTTCAAATCCGTATGCCAAATGGAACCACCGGTTCTCCCATCAAAGAGGTGATTCAACACTGATCAAAAACACCTTCTAACTCACCCCCGAAATTCGAAGACTAAGCCAATTTAGACCTTTGAGTTCCGGGGGTTTTTCTTTTGCCTAAAAATTTAACATAGATTTTAAACACGTTTCAAATTTTTATTTCTAATTTTTACACTTTCGTTTTCAAAAATGAACCACTCACACTCAAATATCTGGACACACCTAGTTTTCTGGACAAAAGACCATCAGCGCGTGATCAGCTATGAAATGAATACGTCTATCAAAGAAGCGATGGATTTGGTTCTATTGGAAAACTCAGATCAGCTACTCCACTACAGTATCCTTCAAGATCATATTCATTTGCTCATTAAGGTCCCAGGAAAAACTTCTGTGGATTATTTGGTTCATCGCCTTCAAGAACTCATATGTGAAAAGCTTGTGGACAATGGATTTCGGCCCTGCCTCGAATGGGATCAGGATTACCATGCCCATTCGGTAAGTCTCAATCGGCTTTCAGCAGAAAAAAGTCTTTTGGAAAGGCAAGAATATAAGCATAAGGAAATCTCACTTTTTGAGGAATTGAAGTTCCTCGGGATGTAAAAAAAGGCCTGAATTTCAAATTCAGGCCTTTTTCATTTATTCCGTCCAGCTCATCGGATAGTTTTTGTCGACAAACTCCAACGCATCAGTTGTGATAAAAAGTGGTCGATGCGTATCAAGCATCACAGCATACTCATGGGTTTCTTTTGCTCCGATGGACTTTTCCACTGTACCCGGATGTGGTCCGTGGGGAAGCCCACCCATGTGGATGGTAAATGATCCCCGATCAATTCCTTTTCTGCTCATAAACTCCCCTTCGGCATAATAAAGCACTTCGTCGGAATCGATATTGCTATGGTTATAAGGTGCAGGAATCGCCAAAGGATGATAATCAAACAACCGAGGAACAAATGAGCAAATCACAAAACCCCAAGCCTGAAAAGTCTGATGCACAGGTGGAGGCTGATGGATGCGACCCGTGATCGGTTCAAAATCGTGGATAGAAAGTGCATAAGGGTACAAATAGCCATCCCAACCTACAATATCCAAGGGGCTATGCCCATAAGTGTACTGGTGGAGAAATCCCTGCTTTTTGATCTGCACCAGGTAATCCCCTTTTTCGCGCTCGATGTGAATTTCATGAGGCGGACGGATGTCTCTTTCGCAATACGGCGAATGCTCTAACAGCTGCCCCACTTCATTTCGATAGCGCTTCACCGTCTCGATAGGTCCATGAGATTCAATCACCAAAAGTCTTAAAGGCCCCTCTTCGGCGAATTCAAATCGGTAAATCGTCGTACGCGGAATGACCACATAATCGCCTTTTCTGACTTCCAATTTCCCAAATTGGGAGTAAAGCACTCCCTCTCCGTCGTGGATATAGATCAATTCGTCTCCATCGGCATTTTTGAAAAAGTAATCCATCTTTCGCTGCTTGGGAGAGCAGATTCCCATCATCACGTCATTGTTCATCATGAGCATCCTTCTTGCAGAAAGATAATCTTCTCCTGTCGTTTCGATTCCTGAGGTTTTGAGATGGGTTTGATTCAAACCATGCGTTTTCGCAGGTTCCCATGAAAAGGGAACAGGGGTGCCAATGGATTTGACTTCATTGGGATTGTAGATATGGTAGAGATTGGAATAAATCCCCGAAAAACCCTTAGAGCTGACTAGCTCTTCTTTATAGAGACTTCCATCGGGTTGACGGAATTGGGTATGTCTTTTTGGAGGGATTTGCCCCATCCTTACGTAATAGGCCATATTTTTGGGTTTATATTTACCACAAAATTAACATTTATACCGGGTTGAAAAATCATCAACTACGGATGCATCAAATCAACCTGCACTTGTCCAGGAAAGTTTTGTATTTTCCTCAAACCCTTCTTACCTATGAAAGCCCTGATATCTATCCTTTGCCTTTTTTGGATTTCAAACTCTATCACCGCCCAACAGGCAAAATTGCTTTGGGCAGATGAATTTGATCAAAATGGGCTGCCCAATCCCAAAAACTGGAGCTACGATGTGGGAGATCATGGCTGGGGAAACAATGAATTGCAGTATTACACGAAGGAGGTCCTGAAAAATGCTAGGGTTGAAAGTGGTCACCTTATCCTAGAGGCACACAAAGACGCTAATTTTCCAAAGGGATATTCTTCGGCTCGAATCGTCACCAAACAAAAAGCTGCCTGGAAATATGGATACATCGAGATAAGAGCCAAACTCCCTCAAGGGGTAGGCACTTGGCCTGCCATTTGGATGCTTCCTGAGCAGAACAACTATGGTGGATGGCCAAAAAGTGGGGAGATCGACATCATGGAGCATGTAGGCTATGACCCGGAAGTCGTACACGGTACGGTACATACGGAAGCCTTCAATCACATCAAAGGCACTCAAAAAGGTGCCCAGAAAAAAGTAGCCACCTTTCATTCCGATTTTCACACCTATGCGATCGATTGGAAAGCGGACCAAATTGACTTTTTCATCGATGGAGAGCAGTACTTCTCGTTCAAGAATACAGGTGGAGACTACCACGAGTGGCCGTTTGGACATCCTTTTCATCTGATTTTAAACATTGCCGTGGGAGGAAACTGGGGAGGCCAAAAAGGTGTGGATGAAAAAATCTGGCCTCAACGCATGGAAGTAGACTACGTGAGAGTCTATGATAAAATGCCCAAATGATGGCTATAAGCCTAATTAAAGGCTATTTTGTTTCATTTTTTGGGATTTAGTGGGATTGTCCTTTACTTAGAAAAACCCATTTGGTTAGATTCACTCACTGAAATTTGCAACTGACGTGCTAAAGAAGAGAAAAGTACAAGCATTCATCATCATCGGGATCCTGTTACTGATGCTTTACGGAAAGAATCTGATAGAAAGACAATCTTTCAGAAGCATCAGCAGCACCTTTACCGAGGTCTATAATGACCGTTTGGTGGTCGAAGGATATATTTTTAAAATTTCAGAGAAGCTATTCAAGATCCAGAAACTAGTCGATCACTGTGACTTGGATTATGACTATTCCAAAGTAGTCAATGAAATTTCTCAACATGAAAAAGAGATTCTCAGCCTTGTAGGTGAGTTTGAATCCACCAATCTAACTGAACAAGAAGCTACATATTTGACTGATTTCAAGAAAATCATTGAGACTGATCTCAATATCAAAAGCTACACCCTCCTCTACACGGATTCATCCGGGGTGAACAAGGAACAGGTCAAAATCTACGATCAGAAGATCAGCCGTGCTCAGCAGGATTTGGACAATCTGAGCAAAATCCAACTCGAAGAAGGGGAAAAATTGATCAGCAAAGCCAAGGTTCTCATCAATCGCTCACAGATTTGGGCGCAATTTGAAGTGGCTCTACTGATCATCTTGGTGGTAGTCATGTTTCTTTTGCTCTTCCGCAAGTCGGCAGGTCAAAAGGATATGTTTTAATATTCTAGGCCAGCAAGGTATTTCGCACTCGCCTCGGCTGCTTCCATAGGAGTACCTGTAGGAAATCGCTCCTGCTCAACGATAAAATATTCCATTCCCAACGTCTGAGACTGTTTGATCAACTCGGCATAAGGGATTTCTCCCTGACCAAGCAATACTCCCCGCTGATGCGGATCGCCTGTACCAGGCTCAGCGTCCTTGACATGGCATAGTCGGAATCTTCCCGGATACTTGGCCAAGTAGTCGCTTGGCTTGACATTAGCCACGTGTGCCCAATAGATATCCAATTCAAAATCCACCAAAGCTGGATCTGTCTCATTCATCAGTAAATCCTGAGGCAGCTGGCCTTCCAGATCTACAAAGGTGTAATCGTGATTATGGTAAGCAAACTTGATCCCAAAAGATTTGAGTTTTTCGCCAATTTGATTGAATTCCTTGGCCATAGCGCGGTATTCATCCAGTGATTTTTGTGGGCCAATCCATGGGCAAATCAGGTACTTGATCCCAACCTCGGCTGCCTGCTGAGCTTGCGCCTCCAAATTTTCGAAGACGTTACAGTGACTGGCCACCATTTCGATTCCCAGTTCGGTCATCAACGCCTTGAATTCCACAGGCTGCATACCCCAAAGAATTCCCTTACCTCCATCAAAGCCTTCCAACTGCTTGTACCCAAAACCTGCCAGCGCTCGAATGGTAGCTACAGGATCGATGGCCATATCTTCTTTCACGGAGTACAACTGTATCCCAAACGCGGAAAGTTTGGAAGCAGCAGCAGCTATGGCTTCTTCTTTTTTGGGGGCTGCGCAAAATTGCAGCGGCATCACAGCGGCTCCTACACCCAAGAGCAAGCTGGATTGAATGAATTTTCTTCGTTGGTTTTTCATAGATAGGGGGAAAGAAAATGCCTGCCCCTGAGAGGGCAGGCAAAGGTTTAAATAGTCTTATTCATTAACCGGTATAGGCTCGGTCACCTTTTTTGTAATCAATACAAGGCTCGTACTTACCCGGAGTCTCTACATATCGAAGTGCTTGAGTAGCTCCGATTTCTGAAGTGAAATAACCCAACACAGTCAAGTCACGAAGCATGTTGATCACGATAGGCTGTCTTTCTTCTCCACTTGCCTTGAATTTCTCCTGCATGGCATTGAGGAAAGCTAATCTGTCTTCAGGACTTGCTTCCATGAAATCAGCACCTTTCTCCGCTTTGAAGTCTTTTCTCAAGGAGTTTACCCCATCGATGAAAGATTTTTGCTGATCCGCATCGTAGCAATCCTTGATCATCATCTGCATGAATTCACCAATCTTGGTTGCCTTAGCACCAGGAGTATCGGTAGTCGGAATGATGGTCTCCCCGATCTCATCCAAGAAAGCCAGATCATCCGGTGTGAAATTCAGGTCTTTGATCTGCGATTCCGGCGCACAACCGGTCAAAATAGCGGTGGCACCGATCATCGTACCTCCCATCATTAGGACTACGCTCTTCAGCGCATCTCTTCTGTTCATTACTGTCATGTCTTGGTCAGATTAGAGGTTTTTCTTTTTCAATTCTTCCACTGCGAAAGCTGCCGCTCTTGCTGTCAACGCCATATAGGTCAAGGATGGGTTTTGAGCAGCTGCTGAGGTCATGCAGGCTCCATCAGTGACAAATACGTTTTTAGCATCCCATACCTGGTTGTTGCCATTGAGTACAGAAGTCTTAGGATCTCTACCCATTCGTGCGGTACCCATTTCGTGAATACCCTGACCAAAGGTGTAGCCATTGTCATAGGTCTTCACATCCTTGAATCCTGCAACTTCAAGCATTTCGGCAGCGTCAGCCATCATGTCTTTACGCATGTTAAGCTCGTTTTGCTTGATTTCGGCATTCATTACCAATGCCTCCATTCCCCATTTATCTTTCACGGAGTCAGAAAGTTTGATGGTATTTT
>CALRRX020000045.1:0-11069 GCA_943370675.1 Reyranella massiliensis 521
AATGTCAGGGACGAGCTTCTTAACTCAGTCCAAAAGGAATTGCAGGTAATTCTAGCCTTGGTTCTGGCGGCCAAAAACAGCATCTACTGGGCCAAGACCAATGGGATCATCCGATCCCTGAACCCCTATCAAGCCTACATCAATCAGGACTTGGGATTGATCAATGAAATAATCATCAAAAAGAAAATGCTTACACGATGAAGTCCACTCTCTCATTTTTGATCCTCTTCACTGTTTGTTTCTACAGCTACGGACAGACTCCAATTTATGATGAAGCTATAGTAGCCCAACAAGAGCGGATGGTCTTCAAGCAATGGGACAAGGACCAATTTTTTCCTGAGCCCAATAGACTGCTGGGAATTCCCACCAACCCTATTTGGTATGCTACCTGGGGACTCCATCCCAATTACCCGGATTTGGACAGAAGGCCATTATCCACTCATGGAGAACAGACCCAGCGACTGGGTTTGGCTGCCGCCATGCAGATTTCTTCGAATCACTACAAACAGCACTCGGATACAGTCAGGAACTTGGCAAATGCGGAAATGGCCCGCATCTCAGGAGCGCTTTCAGCTACCGATCTACTTTACCAACTCTATTATAAAAAGGAACTCAGACCTCTGGAAAACCCGGCATCTGCTGCTTTTCTGGGCGTTTCTCCCGAGATAGTTTCTTACATGACCGACCATGGAGCCTATCAGTGGTATCTCAACAACATGGCATCACTTTCCGAGCGATATGAATTCGCGAAGACGCTGGATATGGAGAGGGGGCAGCGAATCCTGATGTATCACAGGATCATGCTGGAAATGCGGGATGTGCTTAAAAAGTGGCAATACAAGCTGGACATGTCTTCCAATATGCTTGCCTTCCGAAAGCTGAATCAACGAAAGGCCAACGGGGAAATCATTTTTTCAAATCCCACCCATGAGGAGGATCGAGCCAAAAAAATCGCCAACCAAACCCAAGTCCTCAAATGAAGAAACTGATCACAGGACTATCTATTTTCCTTGGCTTATCCATCTCCGGATTTGCCCAATCGGTCAATCATGACCAGTACAAAGAGACAATCAGCTACCTCCAGGGGAATAGTATTTATGACAGAGGGGTGATGACTTTCTTTGAAGAAATGAGGGATTATGGCTTTGCCCATTCCGATCCATTTATCAGAGATGCCCAGACCTTAGCCTGTATTTTCATGCTGATTTTTTTCAGCCTGAAGTGCTACGAAATGATGGCAGGGGACAAAAAACTTGAAATCATGCCTCTGCTTAGGCCTTTTGCTTTGGTCATTCTCTTGATGTGGTGGCCGATTTTCTGCCAAATCATTGCTTTCCCCACTGACCTGATAGCTGCCAAAACCGAGGCTCTCTTTGGAAGCCAAAACGACATCAATAATGGTCTTCGGCTCGATCGGGCGGCATACATGATTGAAATGGCAGATCAGTTGGTCGAATACCAGGCAGTGACAGAGATGGCATCGGAACAGGCCCAAGAATCTGACAAAGATTTGGGGACGGTGATCGTGGATGGGGTCAAAGGATTTTTCTCCGATCAGGTTCTTGGTCCGATTGTGCAAATGAGAATTCGAATGCAGACTAGTCTCCAACTACTTGCTACCCAGATCATCGAATTGTTGGCAATATGGATTCTCAGGGTGTGTGTTTATATCATTTTTATGCTCCAGATCATCTATTCTACCGTGTTGGTCATCCTTGGTCCATTCTCGGTAGTAGCGAGCATCCTTCCTGCTTTTCGTGATGCTTTCACCACTTGGATTGCCCGTTTTGTCTCTGTCAATCTCTATGTGGGAGTTGCCTATTTGATTCTATACATCACCGGAAGACTCCAGCAATATGCGCTGGAAGTTGAGATTGACAAGTACGAATACCTGCTTTCAACCGGAGGTGGAGCAGACAGATTGGAGAAAATGGCATGGTTGGCATCCAATGGGTTTCTAAGTTTCGGGCTGGTTATAGTCGCCTTTTTCGTGAGTGCAATCGCGATTACCACCGTGCCCTCCATTTCCACTTGGATCATCTCCACTTCGGGAATCACTTCTGCAGCGACTACAGCAGGTAGAATGGGTACATCCACTTCAAGATCTATTTCAAGAGCTAAACTAATCTAAGCATGATCATACAAAACATAGAATCAAAAATCAGATTGGCAACGGTTATTTCCTTGGGAAGCCTTCTTTCTTCCATCATCATCTGCGGCTTTGTATCGGCCTACGCTTATCAGCAGGTGGCCAATGCAAGACAGTCCATTTATATTCTGGATAATGATATTCCCATTTTGGCCAAGCAGACCAATATGCAATTGAATAGGCCTGCTGAGTATAAGGCAGCTGTTGATCTATTCCATAGCCTCTTTTTCAACCTTACTCCGGACGATAAGCACATCGAGTATCAGATGAAAAGGGCCATGTATTTCGTGGACGAGACCGGGGTAGGTCAATACAATAACCTGAAGGAGAAGGGGTATTTCAATTCCATTCTGTCATCCAGTTCCGTGCTTTCTATTCAGACGGACTCCATCATTCTGGATCAAAACAGATTCAGGTATTACGGAAAGCAAAAGATTGACCGGAGAAGCGCCACCATTACCCGATCCATTATCACCGAGGGTGAATTGATCGATATCCCAAGAAGTGAAAATAACAGCCATGGGGTATTGATCACGAATTGGAAAACCATTGAAAATAAAGACCTGTCCAATGTTTCGAAAAACACCTTCTGAGGAAAGGGATACCACTATGTTCCAGGAGATGAAAAAGGAGTTGTCTCCTCATCTCGAATCAGTGGATTCCAAGATGAAATCATTCCTGGATCGTCATGCAAAGATCATCTTCTGCTCCATGATCCTGCTGATTGTGGCCTCTTTCATTCTGACCTTTTATGTCCTTAAACCAGAATCGGGGACTCAGGCGGAGAGTTTCAAAAAAGACCTAAAGACCTTGCCTGATGGGATGGCAGGTGAATTTTCGGCCTTACAGGACTTGACCATAAGAGCCGCAAAGATGACAGAGCTCAAGGCTGAGATCGAGCGGATTATTTCTCAGGATTCAATCTCCAAATCTGATTCCATCTACTTAGAAAAGGCAATTGAGCAATTGCAATACTTCTACAAACAACCCAAAGAAGATGAACATTGACTTCAAACAACCCAAATACATTCTGCCGATTATAATGCTCCCGTTTTTATGCTTGCTGTTTTACGGCTATAAGTCATTCAGCAAGGATCAGCCCACAGAGGAAGTTCAGGGAATAAGCGGAATACAGTCTCAGGTAGGAACCGTTTCCGAAAAGATCCAAAACCAGCCCATTGATTCCAAGCTGGATGCTTCGAGGGAAACTTACCGACGAGCAAACGATGGATACACCGCCATCAAGGGATTGGAACTGGAAATCGAAGAATCGAGTCAGATCAAAACCCTATATAATGAGGAAGAAAAAAGGCTGTTGGACTCCATTGACAACGCCCTGAAAAACTCGGGCTTTTCCTCGGATCAAAAGAATGGTTTCCAAGCGGTTCCTCCAGTGACTTCCAGATCCTCCAGACAGCAAAGCTTTTCCAAGGAAGATGAAGAATTGTTGAAAGCCATTCAGCAATTGGAGGGGAATAAAACACAAGTTCCTGCCAAAAAGTACGAAGACCCCATGGAACTCTTCAGGGCCCAAATGGCAGTGATAGACTCCATCACCAAAGCGAATGATCCCGCTTACAAAGAACTACAGCAAAAAGAAAAAATCGCTGATTCACAGCAGAGCGAACCAGAACGGGAGATTTATCGGGTCGAAAAGTCAAGCAGCGCAGCCACCCTTTTTAATACAGTCACTCGGGAAAAAAAGGGAAAATTCATCGAGGCGATTATTGACCAGAATATCCAGAACGGTACGCTTGGAGCGAGATTAAGAATCCGGCTTTTGGATGATATCCTGATCGGGAATGCCATAGTGAGCAAAGGCACCTACCTCTATGCGCTCATTTCCGGGTATGAAGCTCAACGGGTGAAGCTGACCATTTCCTCGGTGATGTTGGGAGATAAGATCTACCCTATCAAACTCTCTATTTATGATGTGGATGGCATGGAGGGCCTTTATGTCCCTGCAAGCGCCTTCAGAGAGTTTTCCAAAGAACTCGGAGGAAATACCACCGGGGGAATGAATCTGACTATGCAGCCCAACTCAGATCAGATGAGCCAGCTCTACATGTCTGCCCTTCAAAGAATGTTTACCTCGACTTCCCAGGCGGTTTCCAAAACCATCAAAAAGAACAAGGCCAATATCAAGTATGGAACCTCTGTCTATTTGATTGATGCCAACGAGCTACAGGAAAACGGGAAAATGATCCAAAACCAAAACTGATAAACCATGAACCTTAGAACCATCACATTCCTGTTATGGGCAGTTTCCTTTTCGGTAAATGCCCAACAAAACGGAACCCTGCTGAAAACAGAGCTTCCGAGGATTTACATAGATGAGGAAATCTCTTTGCACTTTCTGTCTCCTGAGCCAATTCAGTACGTCGATATTTCGACCAACAACATGATTGGGGACATTCCTCTGGAAAATGTTTTCCGACTCAAAGCCGTTCGTGACAGCGTATTTGCCCTGAACGGTTACAACAAGTCTTTGGGGGTAGTCACTATCATCGGGCAAAAATTTATCGCCCAATACGACTTATGGTATGCGCATGATGTACGCCAGCTTAAGACCCAAGTTGAAATTCTTCCCATCAATACCAAGCCCCTGGAAGTTGGAGCGATCCCGATGAGCGATCAGGAGCTTCGGTTTTTTTCGATCGAAGCATTCAAGGAGAAAAACAAGAAAAGAATTGTCCGAAAAACTGATTTTGGGGTCACGGGCGAAGTCAACAACATCTACACGGTTGATGATTACATCTTCCTGGACATTTCCTTTAAGAATAAGACCAATCTCAAATTTGACTTGGAGCAGCTGAGATTCAAGATTGAGGACAAGAAAATCACCAAGGCCACCAATGTCCAATCCATCGAGATTGAACCGGAATACCAGCTTTTTACTCCGGGCTCTTTTGAAAAGAAATACCGGAATATCTATGCCTTCAAAAAATTCACCTTTCCCAATTCGAAGGTCTTTACCATCGAATTGGCCGAAAGCCAAATCAGCGGAAGGACATTGACCCTTGAGGTGAAATACTCGGATCTCTTAGAAGCTGATACCTTATGAATGAGAAGAGAGAATTAAAGAGCCTTCACAGCACCTTCCAGTTCATTGTCTACCTGATGGTGTTCTTGGACATTCTGATGTTTGTCTATGCCCCACAGTTTTTGGCATTGGATCGAACAGGAGCTCTTTTTTCTCCGATTTTCACCAAACTGCTCAACCTTAAAATTTATAGCAATATCCTGTTTGGAAAGCTTGCCATTTTGATAGCCATTTGTCTTTCTGCCATTGGCACAGCTTCCAGAAAAAATCTTGACCTCAATCCGATAAATCAGATCGTCATTCCTTTAGCCATAGGATTGACACTTTTCTTTGGTTCGATCTACTTCCACACTCTAGAAGATTCCTTTATGGTGATGGACTTTACTTCCATAGAAAAGCTTGGCTACAGCCTAAGCTTGTTTCTTGGGGCGGTTCTGATTCATACTTCTTTGGACAATGTGTCCAAAATGATCAAATCCGGATTGGGAAAGGATGAATGGAATATCGAGGGGGAATCCTTCATGCAGGACACGAAGAAAATAGAAAATCCCTACTCGGTCAATATTCCCATGAAGTTCTACTTCCGAGGAAAAGTCCGAAAAGGATGGATCAATCTGGTGAATCCATTCAGAGGAACCTTTGTGATTGGGACACCCGGTTCGGGCAAGTCATTTGGGGTGATCAATCCTTTTATCCGTCAGATTATTGCCAAGGGATTTACTATGTGCCTGTATGACTTTAAGTTTCCCGACCAGGCACAGATTGCCTATTTCCACTATCTCAAAACTCAGTACAAAAAGAAAACCCCAAATTTCAAGTTCCATGTGATCAATCTGGATGATGTGGAATATTCCCGGAGAATCAATCCCATCAACCGGAGGTATTTGAAGACCGTGGCCAATGCTTCAGAAACTGCCGAAGCAATTTTTCAATCCCTTCAGAAATCCGATTCCACAGGAGGAGCGGACAAGTTTTTCGAGCAGTCAGCGATCAACTTCCTTTCTGCCTGCATCTTCTTTGTGTCCAGGTATGAGGAAGGCAAGTATTCCACTTTCGCCCATGTGCTGGATTTTCTAAACAGAGACTACGAGGATATTTTTAACTGCCTGACCAAATACCCCGAACTCCGGTCGATGGTGTCTCCTTTTCGCAGTACCTTTGAGAAAAAGGTTTACAAGCAGTTGGAAGGTCAGGTGGGTACCTTGAAGATTTTCCTCTCCCGACTCAATACCAAAGAAACTGCATGGGTATTCAGTGGGGATGATTTTGACCTCAAGATTTCTGACCCCAATTCTCCATCCATTCTGGTCCTGGCAAACAGTACTGAAACGCAAAGCATCACCGGAACCTGCTATTCTGTGATCATCAACAGGCTAACAAGATTGATCAATACCAAGGGTAATCTTCCTACTGCCTTGATCGCCGATGAAGCACCGACTTTCTACATCCACAAGATCGAAAACCTGATTTCCACTGCCCGAAGCAATAAGGTAGCGGTCTTGCTTGGACTCCAAGAACTCCCTCAGCTTAACCAATTGCAGGGAAAGGAAACCGCTTCAACCATGACCTCGGTGATTGGAAATGTGCTTTGCGGTTCGGTTCGCCATAAGGACACCCTGTCCTGGTTGGAAATGATGTTTGGAAAGCGAAAGCAGCTCGGGCAAAGTGTGTCCATTGATCGGGATAAAACCTCGATTTCTTACAATGAGAGATATGATCCGCTGATTCCAGCAGGAAAGATTGCCTCTATGCATACGGGAGAAATTGCTGGGATAATCGCAACCGAGGGAACCGAATTCAATGGGAAGTATAAAACTTCCAACGTCCATTGCCGGGTCAACCTAGATATGAAAGAGATCAAACAGGAAGAAAACTCCTACCGAACCACTCCAAAATTCTATGATTTCCAGGGAAAAAAGGAAGAGGTCCTCACCAAGCATTTTGAGAAAATCCATCGGCAAGTAACCGAGATCATCGAACAGCACCGGGAAATGGCAACCATAGATTAAGCGGGAAATTCATGCAAAAGAACCCATTGATCATACTTCTTCTTTTTGTCTCAGGGCAGGCATTTGCTCAATTCAATTCCTTTGAATTTCAAAAAGAACGTCCTTCTGTTCAAGTGGTGAAAAAGATTGAATCCGATTCCAAGCCTGAGGGAATTGAACTTAAGCCCTTGGTGGCTCAAGAAATTCACGCTGGAAACCAATCAGCTTTATTGCTTGCCTCACTTCCCTTGGATGAGATTTTTTTGACCTCAGCTTATGGCTTTCGATCAGATCCCATTTCGGGGGAAAGGAAATTCCATCGGGGTATCGATTTAAAGACCAACCGATCCAAGGTTTATTCGATGCTGCACGGGCAGATTCTGAGGGTCGGTAGCGATCCTCTTTTGGGAAATTTTGTCAAAGTCCGACATGGGAGCTATGAATCGATTTACGGGCATCTCTCTCAAGTCTGGGTTTCCGAATTGGAAGAGGTATTGCCGGGAACCGTGCTGGGGATTTCAGGAAGTTCGGGAAAATCAACAGGGGATCATCTCCATTTAACTGTAAAAAAAGGAAAGGAATATGTCAACCCAGTCCTCTTTATCCAATTGATAGCCAAGCTCAGGACCAAGGAACATGTAATTACTTATTTGTCAAACCAATAATTGAAGCATTATGAAGAATCAAAACGGATTACCGATGAAGGACTTGGAGATTTTTGGCGTAGTCAAAGACGGGAAGTTCACCATCCCTGATAAAGAGGTCAAGGCCTTGAAAAACGGTGGAATGACCGATATCGTGGAGCTGAAGGATTTGAAAGGAAAGGATTTTCAGATCGATAGATTGCCTGCAAGGCTCTCCATTGTGAGGGGAGAAGACGGGAATCCGGCATTGAGGATAGATCCTGTTTACAGGGAACCAAACAGGCACCCTAATTTGAATGAACAAGAGCGGACCCAACTTGTCAAAAAGGAATTGGCCAATATCAAGAAAAGCTATGTGGATAAGGAAGGGAATATCCAAACTGAAATCATTGAGTATGATGAGTGCACCAAGCAGTTCCTTTCTTATAATCCCAGAGATATCAAAGCCCCTCAATCTGTCAATGGATTTGAGCTGAATCCTCAGCAAAAGAAAAACTATAAAGAAGGAGAGACGGTACAATTGGCAGATGGAACCGAGCTTCAGCTGTCTCCATCTTCCCCTAAGGGCATCCGATCTAACAAATCGGGTTTGGTGATCTCAGTTCTCCTAGATGGGGGGATATCCTATCTCTTGATGACTGGTATTAATAGGATGATAGGGAAGAAAAGTCAGGAGGAAAAGGCCTACAGTGAAGGGTATCTTCAGGCTATCAAAGAAGTACAGAAACAGGTGGAACGCAGGATTTCCCGAAACCCCAAAGACCTGGATGCGGTGAGAGATTTGAACAACATCAAGGAGGAATATTCCAAGATTTCGGCAGATCAATCACTTCCAAAGTCAGTCAGGCAAGATTTTGATATCCAAAAAATAAAAGGCCTGAACAGCATAGATACCGAAGAGGGAAGAAATCCAAGAAGAGCTACCGAAAAAAGAGATAATGACTTCGACCGGGACATTTGATATCCTGACCTACAAGGGGGTGGAAAAAGACATCCAGCGCCTTTTTGCCAAGTTTGCCTCCCAGGATCGATACGGAAGAATAACCTTTGACTTTTTCGATCAAACTGGACAACAGGTGGACTGTGAAATCTTGAGCTTACATCGGCTCAAGAAAGCAGCTTTTGGGATATCCTCCCTAAATATTTCAGGAAATGTCCGTTCGGTTTTTGTTTCGGATTCTTATGCTTCACTGATCTATTTCGCCAATCAATTCAAATCAAGGATGTCATTTGATGAAACAGGTTTTTTGGTCGTTGGGGCCCAGTTTGATCTAGAATTATTGGGTAAGGTCTTTCTGGAAATCCCTAAAAAGGCTAAAATCAATACCGTATTCAGTACCTCGATTTTGGGAAGAATCATGGATTGTAAAATTCAGGACCTGATTCATGATCGGGCTTGTAGGTATCGATTAGCCAAGGATCTGGTTCAGGTAAAAAGCCAAAAAACGAATAAGGAATCAAGTGAATCACTGTTCAACTTCTCACTCCGAACCTACTGTATTTCACAGGGGATTGTGCAGACTGTTCGCACGTTCAAGCCTAAACAGAAGGGTGTGGAGTCCTATTATCACCTGAATCAGCTCAATTGGAATGAGCTCAATTAATATGGTTTTGCTATATTTATTCACTTGTCACTCAATTCATGGAAAACAATAATCTCGAACTCCTTAAGAAAAATCTGAAATACCTGGGCTTTGGAAATTCCTTGAGTGCTGCTTTGGAAGCTAAGATTTCTCAGCGGCTGGAGCAGTTCAAAATTGGGGTTTCATCGGAATTTGATGCCACCCCAAAAGACGGGAGTCAAGGAAAAGACAAGGTGAATTATGAGTTGAGCTTTTTAAAATCACCCGGTTATAATCTCTACTTCCTTGACCAGTTAAGAGTTACCCTAAACGATCGAATACAGAATACTTTCCCTTTTGGAAAAGGAAATGATGTAACGGCCAAAGAGGCCTATAATCTACTCAGAGGCGCATCTATCCATAAAAAAGCCATCCTAAACAGGCAAATGGATACCACGGTATTGGCTCCAGGCGAAGCTGGTCAGGGTAAGGAAGGCTCTGGAGAAAAGATGGAGTCCATCTGGATCAAAATGGATTTTGAAAAGCTGAATGAGCAAGGAAATTACTCTTACAAAAAGTTCTATCCAGATCATGGATTCAACCTGGAATCTGAATTGAAAAAGTATCCCATCAAAGAGCTCGACAGTCAGCAGGAAAAGGAAGCCCTAATTTCAAGTATAGGGAGAGGAAATGCAGCAAAAGCGACTCTGGAAAATGGGCAGTCTGTATTCATTGAGGCTGATCCTGAGACGAAGAAAATCAGGTTTTATGACACAGCTTTTAAAGAATTGTTCGTTTCACCTATACCAACTCAAGAAATCGATCGGTGAAAGGAGAGCCACCGAACTGTTTTAATCATTTGATTCTGTCTCCAATGTTTTAAACTGAATTTTCAAACTAAACCAATTTATACCATGAAATGCCTAGGATAAGTACTTCTCATACAGGGGTATGATTATTTAGGGCATTCCATGTGGCCATTAAAAATCAAATTATAAGCACATGAAAAAATTTAATTATCTAGTACTGATCGCTGTGGCTATTTTTTCTTTTAGCTGTTCCTCGGAGGATGAGAATCCTAAGCTTGTTGAAAAATCCGTAACCGTAAAAGTGGAAATGGAAGGTAACTATACCGACTATTTAGTGACCTTTTCGGTCCATAGTATGCTAAGAGGGACTTCCACTTTTGTAGCTCCCGTTTTGGATCAGCCAGCCCAGCTTGATTGGACTCAGGTGGTTGAACAGGGCAATACCTACACGCTCTCTTTTGAACCTGATGCTCCGACTATTTCAGCCACATCCTCGGCCCCTATTCATAGTTTGGGATTTGTCCTGAATGCGGTCCCTCTTGGAGGACAGGATGGTGATTCTTTCCAACCACTATCAGCAACTGTCAGTGTTCTGGCCGATGGGGAGGTTTATCGGCAGTTTGATTATGAGGCTTCGGCTCCTGGGGGAACTTCGGTTCCGCTTGCAGAAGAAATTACTCTTGAATGATTGAGGCTAATTCCGTTTTTTCATCTTGGCTAATCCACCATGTATTTAAATGCCCTATTCCGGTTTTGTCCAATTGTATGCACAAAGGTCGGATGGCCTTTCAGTTTCAAAAAATTGGGGCTTTGAGCAGAATTTTCAAAAAACGGGGTCTCCTACGAACTGCCTCCCAGTTTTTAAATTCTAATT
>CALRRX020000046.1:0-10981 GCA_943370675.1 Reyranella massiliensis 521
GGCTCCGATCATGTCTCCGGTCATCATGAGTTCGTTGGCTTTGCCTCTTCCGATCAAATGAGTCAAGCGCTGAGTTCCTCCGTATCCTGGGATGATTCCAAGATTGACTTCGGGTTGTCCAAATTTTGCATTTGCTGTCGCTATTCTCATGTGGCATGCCATCGCAAGTTCGCATCCCCCTCCCAAGGTGTAGCCATTGGTCACAGCGATGACGGGCTTGTGGCAGTTTTCGATCATGGCGAAAATCTCCTGTCCGTTTTCAGCAAATTTTCTCGCATTTACCTCATTTAGCGTAGCGATTTCACTGATATCAGCACCCGCTACAAAGGCCTTTTCGCCAGCACCTGTCAAGATGACGGCTTTAAGCGATTTGTCATCAATGACCTGTTCGAAGATCATTTTCAATTCTTCGAGCGTTCCAAAATTCAACGCGTTCATTTTGTCCTCCCGGTTGACGGTCAGATAGAGAACTCCGTTTTTTTCTTCTGTGAGGATGTTGACAAATTGAGACATAATCTTGAAGTAAGGGAAAAGCAAATATAAGTCAGTGGGCTACAATGCCAAATTTGTCTTTTTGCTAAAAATCAAAAAGGCCCATTTCTGGGCAGTTTCACAAGATTTTTAATCTTTTCCATTAGGTAATTTTAAGGTGAAAGTCCAAGCCCTTCAGGCATTTTTGCTTACTTTTGCGGCAGCAAAATTCAAACTAAAACAACTACTATATGTCCTCCAAAAGAAAAATTACCGTAGCCTATGGCGATGGAATCGGCCCAGAAATCATGAAAGCAACACTGGCAATCTTGGAAGCTGCCGGAGCTCAATTGGAGTACGATGTCATTGAAATTGGAGAGCAAGTGTACCTCAAAGGAATCAGCTCAGGCATGGAACCAAAATCATTTGATTCTTTGAGAGAGACGAAAGTATTTTTAAAATCACCAATCACTACACCTCAGGGTGGAGGTTTCAAATCGCTAAATGTTACTACGAGAAAATCTTTTGGTCTTTATGCCAACGTAAGACCTTGTAAAGCTTATTCTCCCTTTATCAAAACCCATTTTCCAAAAACGGACCTTGTCATCATCCGTGAAAATGAGGAAGACCTGTATGCAGGTATCGAGCACCGTCAGACCAATGAGGTCTATCAGTGTCTAAAGGTTATCTCTCAGCCTGGTTCTGAGAAAATCATCCGATATGCGTTTGAATACGCTAAAAAATACGGTCGCAAAAAAGTGACCTGCATGACCAAGGACAACATCATGAAGTTGGCCGATGGTCTTTTCCACAAAACCTTTGATGAAATCGCGAAGGAATATCCAGAAATCCAGACTGACCACAAGATCATCGATATCGGAACGGCCTTGATTGCAGATCGTCCTGAGATTTTTGACGTGATCGTAACCCTCAATTTGTACGGCGACATCATCTCTGACGTGGCGGCACAGGTGACCGGTTCGGTAGGACTCGGCGGTTCTGCCAACGTAGGTGAGGAAGTGGCCATGTTTGAAGCAATTCACGGTTCTGCTCCAGACATCGCAGGAATGGACATCGCTAATCCATCTGGCTTACTCAATGGTGCGATTATGATGTTGGTTCACATTGGTCAGCCTGAAGTGGCTGAGAAAATCTCCAACGCTTGGATGAAAACCTTGGAAGATGGAATTCACACCGGAGACATCTATCAGGAAGGACTTTCTTCCAAAAAGGTAGGTACTCAAGAATTTGCTCAGGCAGTAATTGAGCGCTTGGGACAATTGCCTACTTCGATGGCTCCTGCTGAGTTTGAGAAAGGGGAAATCAAGCCGATGGACACCAAGCTCAGACCAAAGGCAAAAGCTAAGAAGGAATTGACTGGTGTTGACGTATTTATCGACTGGGATCAAGATGGACGTGATCCAAATGTGATCGGTGAAAAACTGCGTCAAGCCAATGCCAATGGACTACAGCTTCACTTGATCACCAACAGAGGAGTGAAAGTATTCCCAGAGGGAATGAAAGAAACCTTCTGCACCGATCACTGGAGATGCCGATACAAAACCGACGACGGCAGTGTCGTGACTCATGCCCAAGTATTGGACTTGCTTCAGCAAATCGAAAAGTTGGGTTTTGACTTTATCAAAACTGAGCATCTATACACCTTTGATGGTGTGAGAGGATATTCCTTGGCTCAAGGGGAATAAGGATATCGGATTTTTGAATTCGGATTTCGGAATAACCTTTGAGGTTTTTAAAACCTCGAAGGTTTTGAATAATGTCGAATGACGAATTTCGAACTTCGAATAATGAAGAATAGGGGAGAGGAAACTTTCCCCTTTCTTTTTTTGGAAACCCTTGAGGTTTTCAAAACCTCGAGGGTTTGATTTACTTTGTCCAAATTCCAACTCTGCAGATGTCTCGACGGGTACTCATCATCACCTATTACTGGCCTCCAAGCGGTGGCTCTGGCGTACAGCGTTGGTTGAAGTTTGCCAGGTACTTGCCTGAAGCGGGTTGGGAACCGGTGATTTTCACTCCCGAAAATCCGGACTTTGACCTTCAGGATGAAAGCCTGCAAAAGGAAGTTCCTAAGCAGCTGGAGGTGATCAAATTTCCGATTTGGGAACCCTATCAGCTTTTCTCCAAAGTAAAGGGAAAGACCAAAACCCATCCCGGAAGACTCTTGGAGCAAAAGGAAAAGGGATTTTTAGAAAAGGCAGCCATCTGGGCGAGAGCAAATCTACTTGTACCTGACCCAAGGATCTTTTGGGTGAAACCATCCGTGAAGTTCTTAACCGATTTAGTGCAAAGCGGGCAGTTTCAGGCTGTAATTACTACGGGTCCTCCCCATAGCATGCACCTGATCGGGCGCGAACTGAAGCGAAAAACCGGCTTGCCTTGGATTGCTGATTTTCGGGATCCTTGGTCTCAGTGGGAGTTTTTGGATACCCTTCCGATGACCTCCTTGATCAGAAAAAAACACCAACAACTTGAGCAAACGGTATTAAGGGAAGCCGATGCGGTGCTGACTATTTCTCCGACATTTCAAGGGGACCTGGAAAAACTTGCCCATCGAAAGATTAAGCTTTTGACCAACGGTTACGATCCTGCTGATATCCCCGCTGGTTTTTCGCCAAAAGAAAAAGAAGCCGGGAAACTTCATATGGTCTACTCAGGCATAATCGATGCTATCCGAAATCCGATTCCATTGATGGAGGCTTTGAAAGCCGAGTTTCAAGGTGGAGTACAAGAAGTAAACTGGACCTTTGTAGGGAAGGTAAGCGAGCAAGTTCGGGCATTTGTACATGCTGATCCTTGGCTGAGTGAGCGAATTCACTTTGCAGGATATGTTTCGCACAGCGAGGTATTTGGCTTTTATGCCAAAGCCGATGTTTTGGTATTGATCCTGACTGATACCAAAAATGCCCAGGGTAATATTCCCGGAAAGCTATTTGAATATTTGGCAACTGGCGTGCCCGTGTTGGCTTTGGGTGACCCGAAAGGAGACTCAGCCAAAATCCTAAAAGATGCCGGGGGAGGGGAAGTGATTGCTCATACGGATGCAGTGGCAATTAGAACGGCGCTCAGAAGCTTGATAGATGCTGCTTCACGGAATACAAACGCTGCAGATTTAGAAAAATACTCCCGCCAGAATCTTAGCCATCAACTTGCAAAAATCCTCGATGAACATACCCTTTCTTGACCTGAGTCGGATGGAAGAACCGCTGAAAAGGCGCCTGAAGGATCGCTTTTCGGAGCTTTTGGACGCGGGTGTTTTTTCAGGTGGAAAGTAGTGGAGGCTTTTGAGCTAACCATTTCCGGTTTTTTGAATTCTGCATTTTCTATTTCATGCGCAAATGGGACCGATGCCCTAGAATTGGCTTTGCGGGCATTGGAAATCGGACCTTGAGATGAAGTAATCGCACCTGCCTTGACTTGGGTAAGTACCGCTGAGGCAGTGGTATTGGTAGGAGCAACACCTATTTTTTGGGATACTGATAAGCACGGACTGCTGAGATCAGATTGGGAAAAGGCAGTCACCCAAAAAACCAAAGCTGTGATTCCGGTTCATCTCTACGGGAAAATGGTGGATATGGATTCGTTGATGGAAAAAGCCAATGCGCTCCAACTTAAGGTGATCGAAGATGCCGCACAATCCTTTGGGGCTTTTCAGGAAGGAAAGGCAGCAGGGACCTTTGGAGACGTCGGTTGCCTGAGCTTTTACCCAACCAAAAATCTTGGGGCATTGGGAGAGGCAGGCATGTGTCTGACTCAAAATTCGGATCTAGCAACTAAAATCAGGCTCCTTCTTAATCATGGTCAACCGGTGAGAGATCAACATGACCTGATCGGGAGAAACAGTCGCATCGATGCAATCCAAGCTGCTTTTCTCCAAGTGCTGTTGGAGGATTTTGGGAAAAATCAGGCCAAGAGGAAGGAAATCGCCAAGATTTATCTGGATGCTCTCGCGGAAATTTCAGAATTGACCTTGCCCGAAGGGATTTTGGAAGAAGATCACAACGCTCATTTGTTTGTGATACAAACCGAAAAAAGAGATGAATTGAGAGGTTTTTTGGCAGAAAATGGAGTGGGTACAGCCATTCATTACCCTGCTATTCTACCTGACATGAAGCCGTATTTTTCGGATGGAGACTTTTTCCATGCAAGAAATCTCGCTAATCATGGGCTTTCTCTGCCCTTGAATCCCTATTTGAGTAAAGAGGAAGTGGATAAGATTATTAAGGTTGTCCAGAGTTTTTTTGGAGCCTAGTACAATTTGTTGAAATCCTCAGGGATATTTTTCTATTTTCCCTCATGACTTTCACCCAAGAGCCGCTCTTCATTGCCGGAACCCTTTGCATCGCTGTCTTTTTTGCCAATTGGCTTACTCGATTTCCTTGGGGAAAAACAGTCGGTACACCTATTTGGGTGATCTTGATCTGTGCCTTGATTTCCAATCTCGGGGTGATCCCAAGTGCAATGGAAGGAAGTCCGGTTTATGACGGAGTTTTCGCCTATTTGGCGCCTTTGGGAATATTTATAGCCTTGCTGGAGGTAGATCTGAAAAGCATGAAAAAGGCTGGATTTCCACTCATGATGATGTTTTTGCTAGGCTCTTTGGCAACGGTAATCGGCGTGTTGGTTTCCTGGTTTTTGGTCAATCCTGAAGCTCAAATTGGGGATTTGGCACCGGCTATCGCAGGAATGTACACAGGGACTTATATCGGTGGGTCGATTAATTTCAATGCCATAGCCCTGCACTACGAAGTCAATCAAAGCGGAAATCTTTATGCCGCTGCTACTGTAGTTGATAACCTAATCGGGACACCTTGGATCATTGCCACACTCATTCTTCCAAAGTATTTGCAGAAATTTTTCCCACGCAAAAAACTCTCTTCGGCCCATTCAGGAGAAAAGATTCAAGGCATTGAATCCATCTCCATTCCAGCTTTAGCTTCGCTCTTGGCACTTGGACTTCTCGGGATTACTGTTAGCAAAGTGCTCGTGGGTTGGTTTCCTCAAGTGCCTGAAATCATTTTCCTGACTACGATGGCTTTGATTTTGGCACAATTCCCTTCCGTACAGCAACTCTATGGAAAACAAACAATCGGATTCTTTATGATTCTGATTTTCCTGGCGGTGATCGGAACTCTCTGCGATTTTGGAGCTTTGGCCCAAACGGGTGAGGTGGCAGGAACACTTCTGTTGTTTGTAGGCTTGCTTGTGCTGATTCATGGACTGGTTATTTTCGGAGTGGGGGCTATGTTTAAGATGGACTGGGATGTCATTGCAGTAGCATCTCAGGCCAATGTGGGAGGAAATACCACAGCGATTGCAGCGGCAGAAAGTCTGAATCGTCCCGATTTGCTGATTCCCGGGGTCTTGGTTGGGAGTTTGGGAAATGCAATCGGTACTTACATTGGCTTTGCAGTAGCGGGAATGCTTTGAAGTAGCGAGTTTCAGGGATCTGGTATCAAGAATCAAGACACAAGAGGCAAGAAACAAGAGGCAAGACAAAAGAATTTTCAATAACCAATAACCAATGACCAATGATCAATAATCAATAATCAATAATCAATAACCAATGATCAATAACCAATGACCAATAATCAATAACTTAATTACCAATAACCCAATCACCCCCTAACCCAAAATATCATGGAATCCAGTGTGCTAACCGAACTGTTTTTGCCATTAGCTTTGGCAGTCATTATGTTTGGAATGGGGCTAAGTCTCACCTTGACAGACTTTAAACGGATTTTGATTTATCCTAAAGCCGTCACTATCGGGCTATTTAATCAGATAGTGTTGCTTCCCGTGATTGCCTTTTTGATTGCCAAGGGTCTTGGGCTTTCCCCCGAATTGGCTGTGGGTTTGATGATTTTGGCTGCCTGTCCCGGTGGAGCCACTTCCAATTTGATCACGCATTTGGCAAAGGGAGATTCTGCACTTTCGATCACGCTGACGGCTTTTTCTTCTCTCATTACGGTGGTTACAATTCCCTTTGTAGTCAACTTCGCTCTAGGCTATTTTATTCAAGGAGGCGAAGAGCTTAAACTTGATGTTTTAGGAACGGTGGTATCCGTACTTGTCATCACCATTATTCCGGTAGCGATTGGGATGTTGGTTTTGAAGAAAGCTCCATTTCTGGCTCAGCGATTGGAAAAACCCTTCAGGCAGTTTTCGACTGTCTTTTTTGTGTTGATAGTTGTGGCGGCTTTTGTCAAGGAAAAAGACAACTTGGTTCAGTTTTTTATCGATGCGGGTCCGGCTTCCTTGGCCTTGAATCTGGCGACCTTGGGTTTGGGTTACGGGATTGCAAAACTGGCAGGTTTGAATTTTCGCCAGAGCCTCACCATCGCAATAGAGTCAGGAATCCAAAACGGTACCTTGGGGATTACCATTGCGGCTACGTTGATAATGAATTCTGTGATGACTATTCCCTCAGCGATTTACAGCCTGATTATGTTTGGGACTGCGGCTTTGGTGATTTTGGTGGGGAATAAAAGAGTTCCAAGTTCTGGAAGTTGAATTGGTTCAGGTGCGCTGCGAAACTCACAGGGGCGAAAGCTTCTTTTCATAACCTTTTGCTGGAAAACGCTCTAAATGATTGACATTGCGGTCGTAAATTTCTATTAATAGTCCGCTGCGGTAATATGTTTTAGATCATTTGATCCTACACCAGCTTCAGTTCCTGTTCCGTCAGATATCTCATAGCAAAGCAGTTTTGGATTTGATTTTCCATACTTCTAGGAGAGAAAGCATGTACAGGGTCAATAAGGAAGTAATTACCGCTGCAATTCCAGGTAACAGCGAACCCAGGTCCAAGTCAAAGGAAAATAGTCTAGGAATATAAATCAGAACTTGAGCGAGAAGTATAGGTAAATAAAGTCGCTCAGAGATGGGTCTGGAGACACTTGATGTAATTGGAATTCCCATTTCCTTAAAAGTGCTTTTAATGGGTCGGATTTTTTTGGCCACTCGCCAATTGAAAATGACAAATATCGAAGTGAGTAAAATCAAGGGAGACAATAGTAGGATTCCGATTTCTTGCTGAGACTTAGTCTGATTCGCTACATAAAAAATCACAGCTAAAATCCCCGCAGCATAAATCCACCGGGAGGTACAGAAATAGCTTTTTAGCACCCTCCACTGCGTTTTGCTAATGTCTTCTCTGACTGATTTGTTGAATTTGGCCTGAATCGAATGGCAATATGCTTGAGTAAATTTTTGATTCAACTCTAAAAGTTGGGATCCAAATTCCCTCTCTGGAAATTCTTGCAAGTGGCTCACATAATGGTCATAAATCTCCGCTAGCACTTCTGCTGAGGAAATTTCCTTATGGAAAATTGACCGTTGGATCTCTTTGAATTCTTGTTCGGATAGCGTTCTCATTTTTCAAAAAGTTAAAATCCCAATTCCGGTTTCAGTCCCGGATTAATAATTCGTTGCATGCTTTCGACAAAGGATTGAAGCTCGGCCAACTTGGAGCTTACTTCCTTTTGCCCATCCTTGGTCAGGCTGTAGTATTTCCTCACCCGATTGTCCACTTGCTGGATTTCGGTGGTAAGTAAACCTTCGGCTTCCAGTTTGTGCAGGGCAGGGTAGAGTGCGCCTTCTGTAATCTTGATCTTGCCTGCGGTGAGTTCCTTCACTTTTTGGGTGATTTCATAGCCATACATCTTCTCATTTTCCTCCAAAAGTTTGAGGATGATAGTCTGAAGGCTTCCTTTGATCAGCGCGTTGCTCGACATGGTGTTAAGTTTGATTCGAATATATCAATATCTTATATACATAAGAAACTGAGGTATATTTTTTTCTTTGATTTTCAGTTCAATTTGCGATATGATTAAAAGAGGGGTTTTACTGGTTTTTGGGCTGATTTGCTTGATGGGTGAGACATTTTCCCAAACCTATTTCAATGAGTTTGGAAGGAGGATCGTTAAAACCGACTACGAAGACAAAATTCTAAACGGACCGTATTTTGGTGTGCCGGGAGATCAGGAAGGGGATATGAAACTGGTGCACCGGATGCCTGTGGGCCTCACCGATGCCAAGCTTTTCTATCAAAAGTTGGGTCGTGAAGCTGATTTTGCTGCAGGCAAACCCTTGATTGTGGTTTTTTATCCCGGGAAAGACGAGTGCAATTCTACGGGCTTGGCCAATGATCCCAAAAACCTCGCAAATGATCACAAGGCCATCCTTCGCTACGCCGAAAAGCACAAGGCCTCTGAGCCGGTCTATGTGTACCAGCATCCCCATGGACTGGAGAAATACAAGGGCATCATGACCTGGATTCCCGACCCGGAGGAAGTCTTCAAAGGCAATTTCTTCAAGTATCCCTATCCTTGCAGGAGCTTTGTGGTGATCAGTCCCAAAGGAAACTATCGAGCCATCTTGGGCGAATTTCCCACTTCCCAGATCGATGTTGCGCTCAAAAAACTCTAATATGGAAACTCCAAGCACCAAACCCATTATCCGCAAAGCGACTCAAGCTGACCTCGGCGATATGCTCCACATGGCGCGAACGGCCTTTTTGCAGGCATTTACTGCCGGAAACAAACCCGAAAATGTGTCGGCTTACCTAGCCAAGGCCTTCACTTTGGAGCAGTTTGGAAAAGAGCTTTCAAATCCGGCTTCTACTTTTTTTATAGCGGAGCAAGACGGCGAACTCATTGCCTACACCAAAGTCAATTTGGTGGATGCCCAAACTGATGTGCACGACCCAGACAGTCTGGAGATTGCTCGATTGTATGTGTTAGAAGAGCATTTAGGAAGTGGATTGGGGAAAAAGTTGCTGGATACGGCCATTGACTTTGCGAAGCAACATAATAAAAAATACCTCTGGCTAGGCGTGTGGGAGCATAACCCACGTGCTATCCGATTCTATGAAAAAAATGGCCTCCGAATTTTCGGAAGCCATCCTTTCCCTTTTGGGGATGAAATACAAACTGACTTTTTGATGCGATTGGACTTCGGGGTTTAGTTGGGTTTTTGATAGCTGAATTCCAATCTTTCCAGTCCATTTTGAATTTCCGGGATTTGCATGAATAGCTTCCATCCCAAGCCACTGCGGTAATTTTCGATCATCGAAACCATTGGGCCTTGATCGATTGCCAAATAGCGCTTTGGGAAGAAGTTGTGCTCCGGACTCATGGCATCATAGAATCCGAACGGGCCAAAGACTTTTTCTCCATAATTTTCATAGAGGTTGCGGATCACTTTTAGGGATTCTTCGGGGGTGTAGACAATCGAAGAAACGGCAGCGGTAGGAGAGATGACTCCGGTGTCATTTCCAGGGCGGTGTGCATCATAAAAGTTGATAGAGTAAGAAGCGGTCAATCCCCAGAGATTTTCCCCATAGCCTTTGAATCCTTTAGGATTTTCGATGCACCAGACCCGATTGATCAGGGTTTGGTTCACGTTTTCCTGCCAATAGTCCGCATAGCGATCTTTCAAGCCCTTAGGATTAAGGCTCAAATAAGAATAGTGTGCCCAAAAAAGCGGTCCTCCCAATTGCTCGGCACCATTGTGGCGGAGTTGAAGAGGGAATCCGTATCCTCCCGCATTGGGGGAGCGGATACCTCCAGCGCGTGCCCAACCTTTGTGATAAGTCTCTGCTGAAATGGAATGAGTTGGGGAGGCTGATGCAAGCACATAGGCGATAAGGCATTCATTGTATCCTTCGAGTGGGAAATTCATCTCCCAGCCAAACCTTGGCGACCAATGCCAATAAAGCACCTCTTTTCCTTGGGTATGAAACGTCCAGTCCATTTCCTTCCAGAGTTTGTCGATTCTACTTGCCACAGATTTTTCGGCCTCGTTACCTGCTTTGAAATATTCTCGGACTACCAGTAAGCCTTGCATTAGAAAAGCTGATTCAACCAGATCGGCTCCATCGTCTTTGGGTGAAAAAGGCTTGACACGCCCCGTTCTTCCATCCAACCAATGTGGCCAGATGCCGTTCCAGCGGTCCGCTTTTTCTAAAAAAGTTAGCATTTTATCAAACCTCGCTACAGCATCTTGTCTGCTGATCCAACCCCGCTCGATGGCTCCGAGGATACCAATCATGCCCATTCCTGTTCCGCCTGTGGTGATGATGTGTTGATCATTATCCGGATAGATGCCATCGTTATGGATTCGTTCGGGCGCCATGCCGGAGTTGGGTTCTGCACCTTTCCAGAAGTATTGGAAGGTGTAATACTGCACCGTATCCAGCAACTGTTCATCGGATAGGATTACTTTTGGCCGTGGAGGCTTTTCAGCTTGGACACAGGCACCAAAAAGCAATAGGAAAAGAAGGGGTAGATTTTTCATCTTGATCAAAACACGTCTTGAATCTCTAAAAAAAGGATTGCATCCCAAGTAGGGATGGGTAATTTTGAAATAAAAAATGCGGAGGATTTTACTTCTACTTTGGTTTTTCCAAGCTACCCAAGTTTTTTCTCAAGAAAAGAAGCCGGTAGTCATCCTGATTTCTCTAGATGGATTTCGCTACGATTATGTG
>CALRRX020000047.1:0-10981 GCA_943370675.1 Reyranella massiliensis 521
GTACAAATTGGGGAAACCATCCAGGTTAAACCCGGAGAAAAAGTACCCCTCGATGGGGAAATGATCAGTGAAAAAGGCAGCTTTAATACCTCGGCCCTAACTGGCGAAAGCAAACCTGCGACCTACAACAAAGGAGAAAATGTGCTTGCTGGGATGGTGAACCTCGATAGGCTGATTGAATTGAAAGTTATCAGACGGTTCAATGAAAGTTCAATTGCCCGCATCCTTGAGCTAGTCCAGAATGCCACCTCACGCAAGGCAAAAACTGAACAGTTCATCCGTAAGTTTGCACGGGTCTATACACCCATTGTCACCTTTCTGGCCATCGGCCTGGCCTTCTTGCCTTATTTCTTTTTGGAAGACTATATGTTTGAAGCATGGCTTTATCGGGCCTTGATCTTTTTGGTGATCTCATGCCCCTGTGCGTTGGTTGTTTCTATCCCACTTGGTTATTTCGGAGGGATTGGTGCAGCCTCCCGAAAAGGCATACTGTTTAAAGGTTCCAACTTTCTTGACCTCATGACCAGCGTTACTACCGTGGTGATGGACAAAACAGGCACACTTACAAAGGGAGTGTTTGAAGTTCAGAAAGCCGTGACCATGGAGGGAATTACACTTGATTGGCTTAGTCTGACAGCAGCAATGGAAAGCAAATCCACCCATCCCATCGCAAAAGCCATTACAGAGTATGCTAAAAAGCAAGGAAGAGAAATTTCAGAACCCGAACAACAGGAGGAAATTGCCGGGCACGGACTGAAAGGAATTGTAAATGGCAAGCATGTGCTGGTAGGCAATCAAAAACTGCTGGATAAGGAAGGGATTGTTACCCATACTGATGCAGCCAGGGAGGTCAATACCGTTATCCATGTAGCAGTAGACCAAAAATATGCGGGATATCTAGTGATCGCGGATGAACTGAAAGAAGATGCTGTTCAGTCCATCAATGAACTACACAAATTAGGAGTTCGGGAACTGATCATGCTGTCAGGAGATAAGAATGCAGTGACCCAACAGGTGGCAAAATCACTCGGAATAGATAAAGCCTTTGGTGATCTGCTGCCTGAGCAAAAGGTGGAAAAGGTAGAAGAACTGAAAAAAGATGCCAGCCGGGTCATTGCTTTTGTGGGGGACGGTATCAATGATGCTCCTGTCCTTGCTCTGGCCGATGTGGGAATTGCAATGGGTGGTTTGGGTAGTGATGCAGCCATTGAGACAGCTGATGTTGTGATTCAGACTGACCAGCCCTCAAAAATTGCTACTGCTATTCAGTTAGGCAAGCAGACAAAACGGATCGTATGGCAAAATATCAGCTTGGCTTTTGGAGTGAAGGTTATTGTACTGGCACTTGGAGCCGGAGGTATAGCCACCATGTGGGAAGCAGTCTTTGCCGACGTTGGAGTGGCATTGCTGGCAATTTTGAACGCTGTAAGAATACAGCGCTCTTAACCCAAAGTTCAATCAGGTGTACTTGCAATCCTCTTTTTCTTTAGCTGAAGGTTGGCATTCCTAAGGTTGGGTTACTTTTTCAACCGGTTGAAGTTAAAGACTCGTTTTCAAATGGATTTTCAATTCCATCCCTAAGTCATTTCCCCCGTTTCGCCCACTCCTTTCGTTTCGATTCATTCGCGCCATTTTCAAATGACAGCTCCTTGCTCTTCACTCAAGGAAAGGGCTTTCACTCCCCACGGCTACCGCTTCATTACACTTACCCTTCTTCTAAGTCCCGGCAAGCCTGGGACTTGGGAAGGCCGTTTCGTGAAGCCGTAGCCCGAGCCTTCTTTGGGGGGCAAGCCTTTTTCCGATTTTTCTTCCAAGTACATCGAGATTTTTATCCGTTTCGGTCGGTCAGCGCTCCGTTCCATTTTTTTCTTCTCAATCCCCCGGTCTTCGGTGAATGACACGACGATGCAAAGGTTGAGTGCGAACCTGCAACAGTCAAAAGTGCGCTCCGCCCTGATCTAAAAAAACAGGGTCTCCTACGGACTGCCTCCCAGTTTTTTATCCCAGGCTTTTGCCTTATGCAGAACCACACTCTATGGGTTGCATGTCGGTCAGAACCTCAATACCAGTGGATAAAAAAATGTCACTTCACGCCCACATATCGCCCTTCACTTCCAAAAATTTACCCCTTGTACTCGGGAAAAATCTTGGATTAAGTGTCGGGTCGATCTTCCTAATATCCTTGGATATAACTGGGCTTTATGTGGCTGATAAACAAATCAATAATCGCTTTATCGATCCTTTTTTGTCACACTTTAAAACTCTACAACCATGAATGCTTGGGAAAATTTTAACCAATTAGCGGAAACCGTCACCAACGAAATCATCAAAGGTATCCAAAATGAAAACCTTACTTGGGAACAAGTTTGGAGTCCTAAAAACTCTCCGAAGAATTATGCTTCCAACCGTCCTTATTTGGGATTCAATGCACTTTGGCTAGCCTGGGTGACCATATCCAAGAAATTCAAAAGTCCCTATTTCCTTACTTATAATCAGACAAAGCACCTTGGTGGAAATGTCAAGAAGGATGAAAAAGGTTCTAAAGTCGTATTCTGGAAGATTTCCAAGTTTGTAAAAGGAAAGGCTACCAATGAAGAAGGGGAAAGCGAGGATCTTTTTGGGAGGAAGTTTACTCCTTTTATCTGGACGGTTTTCAATATCGATCAAATAGAAGGTATCAATTTTCCCATTGAAGGTGCCGAGGAAAGGGTTTTTTCCCCAATCGAAACTTGTGAATCCATCATTGCAGGCTACACCACTTGTCCGAATATTATTCATGAAGGAGACGAGGCATTTTACAGCCCTTCCAGAGATTTTATCAATATGCCGGAAAAGGAATCCTTCAATGGAGACGAGCAATATTATTCTGTTCTTTTTCATGAAATGATCCATAGCACAGGCCATTACAGCAGACTAGGAAGATTTGCAGAAAGACCGGCTTTGGTTGGCTTTGGTTCTGTGGAATATTCAAAAGAGGAATTGATTGCCGAAATGGGAGCCAGTTTTCTGAATGCCCTTGCCGGAATAAAGGATGCCAATTTCAAAAACTCCTTAGCTTATCTGAAAGGCTGGTTTAAGCCACTAAAGGAAGATCCAAAAATGCTGATCTATGCCGCTCAAAAGGCACATCAAGCAGCCAATTATATCCTTGGAATTGACCAGAAGGGGGAGGAGTAATCCCCTTTTTTTTGGGATTGTTGTACTTTTTTTCTTAACTAATATTTAGTTCGAACCGTTTGAGTCAATATGTTGAATTCCCTTCTGATCGTTGCCCTATTTCTTGGAATGGGATTTTTACTTTCTCTGGTCCAAGACGCACACATGAAAAAGCCCTTTCTTTCGAGAATGGGCTTTACGCTTGTTAGCTTCGGTTCGTTTTGCTTCTTCCTGTTGGGAACCTTTGCGTCTTTGAAGTTTCTATTTGAATTCTAAAGCTTATCCAAAATTTCCCGGATTAGCCGCTCTTTGTCTAATTCCTTTTTTCTTTTTGATCGTAAGCTAACGATATAAATTATCCAAATCCCCCAAGCAACAGCAAAAAGAGGAAATGGATTTTCTGCTCCTAATGCTCCAATCATTGCGATGAAGCTGATGAAAAGGGTTCCTAAAAATTTTATTGTCGGCCACATAATCAGATGCTTTGATACTCAACTTTTTACTTTACGTTTTTGAATCAAAGTGGTTTGGGTTTGTGGTGTAAATGAGTAAATATGTTTTTATATAAAATATGACCAAGATCAGATTTTGGATCTGATAATTATAAGGGACTTTTTGCGGATTCTATCCTTCGGCCCCTCGAATCCAATTCCGAGCATCCTCTGACTGAGGCGGTGACGACTTTTCTGAAAAGAAGAAAGTTGTAAAGTGAGAAGGTTTCAAAGGGAATTGAGAATTTGAATTATTTAAAAAATTGAAAAATTATTCCAATCGAAAACATGGGACACCAGACATTGGTCGCCAAAACAGATAAACTATGAAAACGCTAAAGTTCAAAACCAACATCAAATGCGGTGGCTGTATTGCTGCTGTGACTTCACACTTGAACGCTGCCGAAACAGTCTCCACCAGGCCGGTGGACACAGCCAATCCAAACAAGATCTTAACTTTAGAAGGCGAGAACCTATCCGAAGCTGTGGTCATTGAAAAAGTAAAAACTGCCGGATATACCATCGAGATGGTTGAAGGATGATCTTTTGACTTTCAATAGAATCCTCTAATCATTAACCCTTTTATCTCAAAAACTACGAAGCGATTCCTCCTTTTTATTGCATGAAGATCGGGGATGGATATCCTAGGTCAGGAGCTGAGGCTTACAGTTGAAACAGAGACTCTTGAACCCTAAGCATCAATAAAGCAGTGTTGATAGCAGGGCTTATTGCGAATGTGCAATTGCAAGACCTAAGACGCAAGATGATGGAAATCAAATCTTTTGTCTTGATTCCAAATTTGAACTTATCAAACAAAATTCCGTACTTTGACCCAGTGAAAACTTTCGTTTCCATATCGCTTGCCTTCTTCGTACTCTTCTCCACCGTCGGGATGGCGAAGACTACGCATTTTTGCATGGGGCATGCGATGAAGTCTGAGCTTGGATTCGGTGAAAAACACCTTGACTGTGGAATGGCCATGCCTATGGGCCACAGCGAAAATGAGCCGGACAATCAAAAAGATCCCAATTCCTGCTGCGAAAACATCACCGAGCACCTCCAAGTCGATGAGGATGTTCAGCTAAAGAAATCCGAAATCAAGCTTGATCTCAACTTTGCTTTAGCACTGGCTCAGGTTTTCATTTTTGGTGTGGATGCTTCCCCTAAGGAAAATCCAAAACTACCGCATTACCTTTCTCCCCCACCTGTTGAGGATCTTCACATTCTCTACGAGACCTACCTGATCTAAATCCAAGGTCTGGGCAAAATCTTTTTTGCCTGCAGTAAATCCTAAGCCAAAAGGCTCTTGGATCAATTTTCTGTTTAAAACCTTGGAATCATGATTAACCGAATCCTCAAGTATTTTCTTGAAAACAAATTGGTTACGGTGCTTTTCCTCCTGCTGATTATCGGTTGGGGAATTGTTACCGCGCCCTTCAACTGGAACGTGGGTTTTCTCCCGCGTGATCCCGTGCCTGTTGACGCCATTCCCGACATAGGGGAAAATCAACAAATCGTCTTTACCGAATGGATGGGTAGATCTCCTCAGGATGTCGAGGACCAAATCACCTATCCGCTTACTACTTCCTTGCTTGGACTTCCTGGAGTAAAAAGCGTTCGTTCAAGTTCTGCTTTCGGCTTTTCCAGTATCTACATCATTTTCGAAGAGGACATCGAGTTTTACTGGAGCAGATCCCGAGTTTTGGAAAAACTCAATTCCCTTCCTTCTGGACTTTTGCCTGAAGGCGTCCAACCCAAACTGGGACCGGATGCCACAGCTTTGGGACAAGTCTATTGGTACACCCTAGAAGGTCGGGATGAAAACGGCAATCCTACCGGTGGCTGGGATCTACACGAACTCCGAACGATACAGGATTACTATGTGCGCTACGCCCTGACAGCAGTGGAAGGCGTTGCCGAAGTAGCTTCTGTAGGTGGCTATGTAAAAGAATACCAAGTGGATGTGGATCCTGCAGCCCTCAAAGCGCATGGAGTCTCTCTCATGGATGTGATGGAAGCCGTCCGAAAATCCAATCTGGATGTGTCGGCAAATACCATCGAAGTCAACCGCGTGGATTACTTTATCCGAGGCTTGGGTTATGTGGAAGAGCTTTCCGACTTGGACAAAGCCGTAGTCAAAGTCACCAATAATGTTCCCATCCGCATTCAGGATGTGGCCAAGGTCAATATAGGTCCTCAGCCACGAAACATGTCCGGGATTTTGGATAAAAGCGGTGCCGAAGCGGTTGGCGGAGTGGTCATCGCCCGATATGGAGACAATCCCTTGAAAGTGATCGAGGGAGTCAAAGCCGAAATCGAAAAACTTTCTCAGGGACTTCCCACCAAAACATTGGCCGATGGCACGGTTTCCAAAGTTACCTTGGTTCCTTTCTATGACCGTACAGGACTGATTTACGAGACACTTGGCACGCTGTACGAAGCGATCAACCAGCAGATTTTAATTACCATCCTAGTAATCATTGTGATGGTGTACAATCTCCGCGCTTCCTTGTTGATCTCTGCTTTGCTTCCGATGGCGGTACTGATGTGCTTCATCTTTATGAAGCAGTTTGGCGTGGATGCGAATATTGTAGCCCTTTCCGGGATTGCGATTGCGATCGGAACGATGGTGGATTTGGGAATTATTTTGAACGAAAACGTCCTTCGCCACCTGGAAATTGCTCCAAAGGGTCAAACCAAACTCAAGACCGTTTATTTGGCCTCAGCCGAAGTTTCCGGAGCCATCTTGACTGCAGTTAGCACCACGATTATCAGCTTTTTACCCGTGTTTACCCTGCAGGCTGCAGAAGGAAAGCTCTTTGGGCCCCTGGCCTACACCAAGACTTTCGCACTGATTTCTGCGGTGATTTTCACCTTGCTGATAATGCCGGCATTTTCACATTGGGTGTTCAGCATTAAGGAAGCTAAAGGGAAAATTGGCCGCTTTTTGAATTATGGACTGGTGGTTTTGGGTCCGATCGTGTCCTTTACCCTTTGGGGTTGGGCGGGTTGGTTGCTGTTTAGCTATGGGCTTGTGCATACACTGGCCTACCATTTCCCAGATCAAGTTGAAAAGCGTAAAAGCTTACTCATTATTGCCGTTACCTTGGTTTTTGTGGCCTGGCTGCTCACCGAACAATGGATGCCATTGGGCGTATCGGTAAGCACATTGACCAACTTTGTTTTTATCGCTTTCCTTCTTGCCTTAGTCCTGGGAGGATTTTCAGGATTTGTCAAAATCTATCCTCGAATACTCAACTGGTGTTTGGCCCATAAAGGCACTTTTCTCCTTTTTCCTTTATTCATCATTCTATTGGGAATCAGCGTTTGGCTGGGCTTTGGCCGGGTATTTGGCGTAGTCCCCAAAGCATTGGACGTGGTCGGTGTAAATATCCGAAGCACCGGATTCTGGTCTGGGCTGACGCATACATTTCCGGGTTTGGGCAAGGAATTCATGCCTTCACTAAACGAGGGGTCTTTTCTCTTGATGCCTACGACCATGCCGCATTCGGGAATTCAGGAAAACAAGGAGATTTTGCAGAAGCTGGACATGCTCGTAACCGCGATTCCTGAAGTGGACATGATCGTGGGAAAAGCCGGTCGAGCTGAAACCGCCATCGATCCCGCACCGATCTCCATGTTTGAAAACACGATCAATTACAAGTCGGAATACGCCACGGATATCAACGGAAATCGGCTTCGCTTTAAGGTCTCAGAAGGAAAGTATGAGTTGAAAGACAGTACTTTTTATGACCCTTCGACAATGACTCCAAATCAGATCAAGGTTTCCGACCTGATCGAAGATGAGGATGGGGAGTATTTCCGACAGTGGAGAGATCATATCCGGACTCCCGATGATATCTGGAATGAGATTGTCAGCGTAATCAATCTGCCTGGAGTCACCTCCTCTCCCAAACTTCAACCCATCGAAACCCGGCTCGTGATGCTTCAAACCGGCATGCGCGCGCCAATGGGAATAAAAGTATATGGTCCTGATCTACAAACTATTGAAAGCTTTGGATTACAGCTGGAAAAATACCTGAAGGAAGTTCCTTCGGTTAAAAAAGAAGCTGTTTTTGCCGACCGAATTGTGGGAAAACCTTACCTCGAACTCGACATTGACCGGGATCAAATCTCCCGCTATGGTATGAATGTGGTCGATGTCCAGGACTTTATCGAAACAGCCATAGGAGGGATGAAACTCAGCACCACAGTTGAAGGACGGGAGCGTTTTCCGATCCGGGTGCGCTATGCAAGGGAGTATCGAGACGACCCTGAGGCCATCCAAAATCTCCAGATCCCCACCCCGATGGGCAATTACATTCCCTTGGGTCAATTGGCCAACATCACCTATCGACCCGGACCGGATATGATTCGGGGCGAAAACACTTTCTTAGTTGGGTATGTGCTGTTGGATAAAATGCCGGGTTTTGCGGAAGTGACGGTAGTAGAGGATGCCAAGCGCTACATCCAGGAAAAGATCGATTCCGGTGAATTGACAGTTCCAAACGGCGTGCGATTTGAGTTTTCAGGTTCTTACGAAAACCAAGTCCGGGCAGAACAACGCCTGGCTATCGTAGTTCCGCTTTGTTTGATCCTGATTTTCCTGATTCTGTATTTTCAGTTTAAAGCGGTTTCAACTACCCTCTTTGTCTTTACAGGAATCGCCATGGCATTTTCCGGTGGATTCCTGATGATTTGGTTTTACGGGCAGGACTGGTTTATGGACTTCAGTCTCTTTGGGACCAATATTCGTGATCTTTTCCAAATGAAGGTGTACAATCTCAGCGTGGCGGTCTGGGTGGGCTTTATTGCCTTGTTTGGACTCGCTACAGATGACGGTGTGGTGGTCGCCTCATATTTGGATCAAAGTTTCCAGGAAAATAAACCTTCAACCGTACAGGAGATTAGGACTGCAGTACTGGAAGCAGGAAAAAGACGGGTACTGCCCTGTATGATGACCACAGCCACCACCTTATTGGCTTTGGTTCCGGTATTTACTTCGACAGGACGGGGTTCAGATATCATGGTTCCCATGGCGATACCATCATTGGGTGGGATGATCCTGGAAGTTACAGCGGTATTTATTGTGCCTACCCTATACTGCTGGTGGGCAGAGCGCAAATTGAAAAACAATTCTCAGGTTTTCTCCGGGGAATCAAACTCATCCAACTATGGAAACTAAAGATTCAAAGGTCCTAGGAACCAATTCCCCCTTCTTAAGGGGGCTAGGGGGATTTCTATTTTTTCTGCTTAGCATTTCCCTTGAGGCTCAAACCCTGGATGACTACCTCATCCAAGCTGCTGAAAACAATCCAGGTCTGAAAGCGTCCTATGCCCGCTATCAGGCAACAGCAGAGCGGGTGAATCAGCCTGGTTTGCCGGATCCTGAGCTTCAGGTTGGGTTTTTCTTCGAGCCTATGGAGCGTTTTATGGGAAATCAGACAACTGATTTTCGCCTGATGCAGATGTTCCCATGGTTTGGGATGATTGGGACCCAAAAGGAGGAAGCCAATCAAATGTCCAAGGCCCAGTACCAGCTTTTCCTGGAGGAAAAAAATCAGCTTTTCTTCCAAGTCAAATCCACTTGGTATGACTTGATAAGCTTGAAAGAAGAAATCAAAATCTCTCAGGAAAATCTCGAATACCTCAAAAAATACGAGGAATTGGCCTTGATCCGGTTTCAGGCCGGTACGTCCTCTCCTGCATCGGCTCCTGCGCCACCCATGCCACCTCCTGGTATTTCCTCGACTACTGCAGGAAGTACTGGCGGGATGGGCGGAATGAGTGGAAATGAATCAAGTTCCAAGACCAATACCAGTACGATGAATCCGGCCATGAGCTCGGCTCCGATGGGAAGTTCAGCTTCAGGGATGAATGCGGTACTGCAAATCCGACTTCAAATCCGGGAGTTGGAAAACACCATTGAGCAACTTCAGGCCAATTTGGAACCCCTGCATATCAAATTTAACCAGCTGCTCAATCGGGAAATTCGGGCAGAAATCAATCTTCCGGTTCATTTGGAAAAAGCAGTGTTAAGCTTGGAAAAACAGGAGATTTTGGACAGCATCCGCCAAAATAACCCGATGCTCGCCATGTATCAAGCCGAAATCGGTGCCTACGATCAGCAGGCCAAAATGGCAAAACTAGAGGGCCGGCCCATGCTGGGTGCAGGAGTCAATTACATGACTTTTGCTCCCAGACTAGAAAATGACATGCCGATGGGCGGTGAAAATATGGTCATGCCTATGGTCACTATGACACTTCCGATTTACCGCAAGAAGATCAACTCCAAAATCAAGGAGACTGAATTCTTGAAAGAATCCGCCCAACTGGATCGCCAAAAAACCGAGAATTTGCTTGCCATGGAATGGGCCAATGCTTTTAGAAGCTGGGAAGAAAGCGAGCGAAATCTTCGGCTTTATGAGGATCAAATCCTATTGGTCAACCAGCAAATTCAGCTTTTGGTAACTTCTTTTACCAGCAATGCGACCGGTCTTGAAGAAGTTCTTCGGGCAAATCAGCAGCTTTTGGAATACCACCAAAAGCGAATCAATGCACTCAATCAACAGCAGCAAAGCTTAGCGCAATTGGAAGCTCTGGCTGCTACTTCACTCACCTTTCAACAGTGATTTACTATGAAACATCTACTTGAAAATAAACTTACCCTGATCCTGGTCACCTTGGTGATCGGAGGATTGATAGGCTGGATTCTCAAACCATCCGCCTCTGAATCACATGAAGGCCATGAGCATGAAACTGAATCCGGGGCAGCTTCTCTTTGGACCTGTTCCATGCACCCGCAGATCAAGCTGGGTGAACCCGGTGACTGTCCGATTTGTGGGATGGATCTGATTCCTGTTGCACAGTCAAGTTCTGGAAGTGATAATCCCATGGTATTCGAAATGACTCCCGAGGCGGTAGCCTTAGCACAAATCCACACCACCAAAATCAGTGGAACCAATGCGTCTGGAGAACTTTACCTCACCGGAAAAATCCAGGCCGATGAACGAGAAAATGCCGCCATTACAGCCAAATTCCCCGGAAGGATAGAAAAACTGTACGTAACCTTCACCGGTGAACAAGTCAAAGCGGGTCAGAGACTTGCTACGATCTATTCCCCGGAATTGCTCACGGCACAGCGCGAATTGCTGGAAGCGGCAAAAAGCAAAGGCAATTTCCCTCAACTCTACAGCGCAGCCAAGGAAAAACTTAAACTCTGGAAACTGACCGAAACTCAAATTGCGGAAATTGAGCAAAGCGGTTCTGTTCGGGAACAGTTTGACATTCTTTCCGATCAATCCGGAGTGGTGACCCAGCGAAATATCGCCGTG
>CALRRX020000048.1:0-10902 GCA_943370675.1 Reyranella massiliensis 521
GGTCCTGCAGCGCCATCAGCAATCCTATTCCGGCAAAAACGACAAAGACAATCCCGAAAAAATCACCAACCAGCAGTCTTTTTATTCCCAAGAAGACTAAGACCGCTCCTGCGATGACCATTCCAAATTGGAGAAAACGGTCAATGGAATGATGCGCACGGTAGCTTTTGGTGTAGATCGCCCGAGCACCGGTACCCACTTGGTAAAGGGTAAATACGCCCACCATAAACAGGAAGGCATTGGGGTGGATAACTGCCATGAGTTGGGAAGTAATGCCGGTAAGGAGCATGCCCAAAATGAAGACTTTGCCCAAGTTGGAATGTCTGTGCGTTCCTTTTTTTAGGATAAAAACCAAAAGACCACAGATAAGACCTGTCGAGCCACCCAAAATATGTAGGAAAAGCAGGAGGTTGAAAATGCTGTCGCTCATGGATGAAGTGGGGTAGTAGGTGACTTTTGAAGAAAATACCGATCTACCCTGAAGGATAAAATGCCCAGCGCCACCCCTACGGCAGAAAGTGCAAAGGCTAGGTAAAGTTGCTCTTTGGAGACAGGGATAGAAAGCAGATTAAGTCCCAGTCCACTGGCCCAGACCAAGTGCCCAGCCCATGTACGGATCGGCGGGGTTCGAGACGGGTTTGCTGGAAAGCTTTCGTTAAGAAGTGGTTTGGCAAAGTCACGGTAGGACCAGAGAACAGCTGTATTCATGATGAGCAAGACCCCAAGGACATAAGGAGTGCCAGCCCAGTTTTGGGAAATGGTGACCATCAAAATATTGACCAGCATCGGCACGAGCATGATTCCTCCCATGAGTTTGAACCTCGTCGTGAGCAGCATAAATCCGATGACTATTTGACTCAGGGCGATGAATTGGGCAAAAAGCCCGAGTCCATATTCCGCAAGCCTTTCGACTAGCCAGCGTGGACCGATCCATCCGATAAATTGATATCCTGCGTAGAGTTTGGACATCCCAGCACCCCAAAAGGTAAAGCCGAGGAAGGCGGCGATGGAATTGGTAAAAAAGGATTTCATGAGTGGTCTGTTAATTTAAAAAGGAAGAATTTCAGAAATATGGTGGTTTTCATGGATAAAAATAGGGTAGATTTTCAGTAGAAGTATGGCCCCATTTCCCATTCGATACGCTTTCTTGCTATTTTCGAGCTCCAACTTTAGCATAACACAACATGTCAGCAAGTGAACTAGCGGTAGGTAGCCGCATCGGCCATCCCAAATTCGGGTCAGGAGTGATTGTTTCCGTAGATGCCACGTATTACAAGATTTATTTTTCCTCGATAGAGGAAGTTAAAACCCTCGCGAGAGACTATGAGGGATTTACCGTTGAGGAGGCCAAGTTGCCAGATTTCCCCATGCTCACGATGAAGGATGTCGAAAAGGCCATCCGAGAGGCACTTCTAGCTACTTCCGAGCGAGCGCCTTTGGTGCCTCTGGGCGGAAAATGGATGGGGGGAAACCTCGTCATCGAACCTTATGACAAAAGCTTACAGTCCAAAGAGATTCCGATCGAGACTTTCTTTCACAAAATTGTGATGGTTCGCGAAAAGCTCAGGGTCCTGGAGCAAAATATCAATAACCACCCCAAGCTCGACGACGAAGATCGGGTGGGATTGCAGCAGTACATTACTCGTTGCTATGGCTCGCTGACCACTTTCAATGTCCTCTTTGCCTATAAGGAAGATCAGTTTAAGGGAAGCAGTGGCAAGGATTGATTCTTCCTTTTTAGGTGTAACATTCCGGTTGGTCAAGTCTTACGAGTTTTTCCACTTAATTCATCCAACGGTCTAAAAATCTTTTAAATAGCCTGCTTCAAATGAGGCAGGTTTTTTACTTTTCAGGATGATAAGATCCACATTCCTTCTCGCGCTTTTCCTCTTTTTTTCAGCTTCTTCCACTGTGGAAAACAAAGGATTGAAGGATTATTTTAAGGATGATTTTCACCTGGGCGTCGCGGTCAATTTGGCTCAGGTGACTGGGAGGGAAGCTGGAGCTGATTCCTTGTTGAGCTTGCATTTCAATTCCATCACCGCTGAAAATGGCCTGAAATGGGGGCATGTTCATCCCAAAGACGGAGAATATTCCTTTGAATTTGGAGATGCTTTTGTCGCTTTGGGAGAAAAAATGGGAGCCTTTATCGTAGGACACACCTTGGTGTGGCATCAGCAGACCCCAGCTTGGGTTTTTCAAAATGGGGAAGGTCAATTTCTGAGTGGAAAGGAGCTTACCGACCGAATGGAGGATCATATCGAAACTGTGGTAGGGCGGTACAAAGGCAGAATTGACGGTTGGGATGTAGTCAACGAGGCTTTTGAAGATGACGGAACTTGGCGAAAAACCAATTGGTATAACCTCATCGGAGAAGACTTTATCAAAATAGCTTTTGAAAAAGCCCATGAAGTCGATCCCGATGCTGCGCTATATTATAATGACTACAATGTCTGGAAACCTGCCAAGCGAGCAGCTATCCTAGCGATGGCCAAAAAACTCCGGGCAGAGGGCGTGCGAATCGACGGGATAGGCATGCAGGGGCATTATCGAGTGGATTCTCCTTCCTTGGATCAGATCGAGCAGGCGATTTTGGATATTCATCAGGCAGGATTTGAGGTGCACGTGACTGAGTTGGACGTGGAGGTTTTGCCTAGACCAGGTGAAGTAGAAGGGGCTGACTTGAATGTCAATTTCGCAGAATCCGAAGAATGGAACCCCTACAAAAATGGTCTACCACTCGATGAAGAGCGAAAACTTGTAGCCAGGTATGTGTCACTTTTCCGACTTTTTAAGAAACATTCGGATAAAATTTCCCGAGTGACCTTCTGGGGATTGCATGATGGAAGAAGTTGGCTAAACAACTGGCCAGTAAGAGGAAGAACCAATTATCCCTTGCTTTTTGATCGGGAAAAGGCCTTAAAACAAGGTTTTTTGGAGGCTTTCAAGTAATCGGGGGTATTCAATTTATTTCCAAAAACGCCATTTTATTTCGTTTTTGGAGTATTTGATAGTTATTCTTCAATTTTATTCTGAAAAAATTATATAAACAGAATAAAATTATTTTATTAGTGAATTTATATAGATTATGTTCTTCTAATTATCTGTTTTTTAGAATAAACCATATAAAATTCCATAAAGTCATTTTTCGCTCTGTGATCAATCATGGGTTTAACTGACTTTTGTCAGCTCTTTAGCAGCAGTTCATTCGGAGTTTAGCATCATCAAATCAAGCGTAATGATGATGAAAATTTTCAAGCACAACCCTTTAATCTTATTGATCGCCATGCTGGTGCTGGGATCAGTAAATGGATTCTCCCAAACCAAATATGTGATGGCTGCCTCACCTGAGTTTAAGGTAGATGGCGGATCCACGCTTCACGACTGGCATATGATCTCCAAGACGGCCAAGGGAGAAGGTCTTTTTGTAGTAGAAGGCGGGCAATTCAAAACAGCCAAGAGCCTTAGCATCTCCCTTCAAGCCGAAACGCTAAAAAGCGGAACCAAGGGACTCGACACCAATGCCTATAAAGCGCTGAATACGGAGAAGAATAAAGAGATCCGATTTGTGCTCAAAGAATTGACCGGAGCGGGTGCTTCCATGACAGCCAAAGGCGACCTCACTATCGCCGGCGTGACCAAGCCCGTAAGCTTCCCGGTGAAAATGACTGCCAGTGCTGGCAAGTTCACCTTTGAAGGCAGTTTCGCGACCAAGCTTACCACCTTTAATGTGACTCCACCCACCGCGCTGATGGGTACAGTCAAAACCGAAGACGACATCAAACTATCTTTCAAATCAACATTTCAACCCACCATTTAATCCCTTTTAATATGAAGAAGTATCTATTTTCCGCAATCCTCGCAGCTGGCATTTCTGCCACAGGTTTGGCACAAGGACTACAGCGAGATGTCCAATATTGGAGACCGTATGACCAAAGAGGTGTAAACATCTTCGAAACAGGCAAGCAGGATACTGTAGCCTTTGAAGGTGTCAAAGTACGAGTTGGGGGACATTTTGCCCAGCAACTTCAAAGCCTAAGTCATGAGAATAAAGCAACGCCAGTAATAACCAACGGTGTCAATGTCAATCAGCTTATCGAAATCGGCGCAGGTAGTAACCTTGCAACAGCCAACTTGAACATTGACGTGGAAGTAATGGACGGTGTGCGCTTGAACCTGATTACCTATTTGTCTTCTAGACACCACCAGGAAACTTGGGTAAAAGGCGGTTACTTACAATTTGACAAACTTCCTTTCTTAGGCAATCCGGAATGGTTCTCCAAGTACTTGACTCTGAGAGTAGGTCACATGGAAATTAACTACGGTGACGCGCACTTCAGAAGAACAGACAACGGTAACGCGATGTACAACCCATTTGTCGGTAACTACATCATGGATGCCTTCACTACCGAAGTGGGTGGTGACTTGACCTTCCAAAACAACGGATTTATCCTCGTAGCCGGTGTGACCGGTGGTGAAATCCAAGGTGGTATCACCAGACCTAAAGACCGAGCTTTGTCTTGGATCGGTAAGGTAGGTTACGACAAGCAGCTTTCTGATGACTTGAGATTGAGAGTGACTGGGTCGATCTACACTACTTCTAGCTCTGCAAGAAATACACTCTACGGTGGTGACCGTGCCGGTTCCAGATACTACTTAGTGATGGAAAATACCTTGGCAACTACCAATGGTAACTTTACCTCAGGTCGAATCAACCCAGGTCAGACTGACAACATCACTGCGACTGTGATCAATCCATTCTTGAAATTCAAGGGCTTGGAGCTCTTCGGTAACTTCGAAACTTCCAAAGGTCGTGCATCTAACGAGACTGTTGACAGAACTTGGAATCAATTCGGTGCGGATTTGGTCTACAGATTCGGAATGAATGAAAACTTCTACGTGGCCGGCAGATACAACCAAGTAAAAGGCAAATTGGCCGGAAGTGGATTGGATGTGACTCTAGACCGTACTCAGATCGGCGGTGGCTGGTTCATCTCCAAAAACATCCTAGCCAAAGTAGAATATGTAGTTCAAAACTATGATGGATTTGCAGCCAACGATATCCGAAATGGTGGTAAATTCAATGGCTTGATGATCGAAGGCGTCATCGGCTTCTAATCAACAAACAGAATATAAACCCATGCGTATTCTCGCACTCTTGGCCCTGCTTCTTTTCTCTTCTGGAATCCAGGAGAGAAAAGAACTGGTCATCACCCAACAAAAAATCCAGGTTAGTGGATATACCTCAATAGGTAAATTCAACTGTGATTTTTCTAGGGCAGGAATGGCAGATACGCTGAAATTGAATACCACAGAAGTACGAAAAGGCCTCGAGTTTAAGATTCCCGTCAAAAGTTTTTCCTGCGGAAATTTCCTGCTCAACAGTGATTTTCGGTCCACACTCAAAGCAGATGATTATCCTTATGCCTTTGTCAAAGTGGCCAACTTCAGAGAAAAATCCGGCAAGATCTTTTGCCACCTGAGTTTGAATCTGGTAGGAAGAAAGCTGGAGTTTCCGGATCTGATGCTCGAGCGGAGCCCCAAAGGATTGAGCGGGAAGTTGATTCTCAACTTTGATCTGCTTCACCTTAGTCCACCAAGCAAGTTTGGAGGACTGGTCAAAGTCGAAGACCAACTCGATCTGGAAATTCTCCTCGGTGCCTAAGTAAGAAAGCCTCTCGAATCTCGGGAGGCTTTCTCTTTTTTGGTGGTTATGCTTTTTAAAACATGAATTCAGAAAGTGGCATTTTAGATGGTTAGAAGACCATGGAAAAGCCTTGTTTTAGGAAATCTTCGGTCTTCGGTCTCCGGAATTCTTCGGTCTTCGGTCTTCCTTCACTACCTGTACTTATCATTCAAACCTTTGCCATTCACGATCATCGGGATGATTTTTTCGATTCTGCTAACTTGAGTAGCCTCCCGTTTGGCAGTGACCAAGTATTCCAAAAACTCTTTTTGCTTGAAAGGGCTCAGGGATTCAAATGAGGATTTTAACTGCGGGTCTTGATCCAGTTTTTCCTGAAATAAAGCAGGCGCCTCTATTTCAGCTGATTTTTCTGGTTTCCAGACTTTGCCTTGCTCCTCATTCAGGATCGCTTCGTGGAGGTATTCGAGGATTTTGACCTCGTCTATTTCAGCTGCGGATTGAAAACGCCATTGCCGCATGGATTTGGTCTTTCCTTCCTGTGCATTTTGCAAGACCTGATAGGGATCGGATAAGAACACCCCGTTGTAAAACCAAAGCACAAAGTGGTTTTTGAAACCCAAACAGCCCACGACATTCTTTCCTTTGTAAGTAAATGCCTTTTCTCCCCACTTGACAGTTTCCTCCAAGCCGGTTTTTCGGATGATTTCTAGGAGTCGATTGACTTCGTTGGGCCAGTTTTGGGAGCGATCCATTATGCGTTAGTTTTTGAATCGAAATGCTTCTACCATTTTATGGAAAATGCTGTTGTTTTCATAGATGCCGGCAAATTTTTCAGATCCCGGACCATAGGCGAACACAGGAATCATCACTCCAGTATGGCTGCCAGTGGTGAACTTCCCTTCGACCATTCCGGTCTTGGTGTCTCCTTTATTGACTGAAAATCCACCTGTCTCATGGTCTGCCGTGATGATCACGAGGGTGTTTCCGTCCTTTTGGGCGAAGTCAAGCACTTTGCCGATGGCTTGGTCAAAATCGATCATTTCCTCTACGATGTATTGGGTGTCATTTCCATGGCCACCCCAGTCGATCTGCGAACCTTCAATCATCAGAAACATGCCCTTCTTATTTGTTTTGAGCAAGTCCAGACCTACTTCGGTGGATTTGACGAGTTCGTCACCCCGGCCTTGAGATACTCGGGTTTGCTGCTCATCAGCAAGGAAGGCAGCGAGTTTTCCGCTTTTGACGCGCTGAACTTCCTCGATGGAATTGGCGATTTGGTAGTTTCTGGATTTGAGGGAGTCCACTAGGTTGAGACCGTCTTTTCGGTTGGCGAAAAACTTTCTTCCACCTCCGATAAATACATCGATGTCCGTCGCCAAAAAGTCCTTGGCAATGTCTTCATCCAGTGATCTGGAAGGCTGATGGGAGATAAAACTCGCTGGGGTCGCATGCGTGATGGAGCATGTCGCGATCAGTCCCGTGGCGAGGCCATTTTGCTCTGCCATTTCCAGAATAGTAGGAACGGAATTACCGTTTGCATCGACGCCTATGGCTCCGTTGTAGGTTTTTACTCCGCAGGCAAAAGCAGTGGCACCTGCTGCCGAATCGGTCACAAAGGCATTGCTTGCCTGGTTTTTATGAAAACCGACTACCGGCATTCGCTCCAGGTTGAGTGTACCGAAATTACCGGTCATGCCGGCATAAATCTGAGAGACACCCATGCCATCTCCGATCATGAGGATGATGTTCTTTGGGTTTTTGGCCTTTTTTTGAGCCCAAGTTGGGCTGCTGCAAAGGGAAAGCGCGAGTAGGAATAGGTATCTTTTCTTCATTGGTGAGGTTTTTTGGGGTTAAAATAATCCTTAGTAACGGTTGATGTGCGCACAAACGGGATGCTTAACACAATCTTGATCTGAAGGAAATCTAGGTACTATTCTACCCGTTTTTTGGGAAAATGAACTGCCGTTTAAATAATCAATATCCTATGATCATTGAATTTGCTCATTGTTCATTGAATTTGATACTTGTTTCCGTCTCCACCTTTGAATCAAATACAGCAAGGCAGTCCCGAAAATCAGGACAGTGTAGCCAATGATGAATAGCAGGAAATTTACCTCGTAGTAGGAAAGGTTCAGCAGATTGGCTGCGTTAATCACAAAGTCGGTGCAGTAATTATATGCCCAATAGGCAAGTTGAAGGAGTTCATTCATGGCTTTCGAAGTCGGTTGATTTGATCTTGGATGTGGAGTGACTTGATTAGCAGTGTGTAGATCAAAAGGGGAAAGAAAAGCACCAACAGGAAGATATTGGCCAGTCCATAATTCCCAAATCCTCGCAGGACGGTGATCATGCCGAAATAGAGTGGATCGGTGTAGGCAAAATAGTCAGGATCAAACTTAACATGGTTCGTTTTACAAAAGCCAGTATCGTTATGGCAGGCCCAAGTGCATTTTTCGGGATTCAGACTTGGGGGATTGAGTGTAGCCTGACCTCGGCTTAGGTAATCTGTCTCTTCGAGTTGAAGCCTCGAATATTCATTTACCATCACCATCGTGGCAAAAGGGAAAATTAAAATCAGAAGATTTCGAACAAGTGGCCTCATGTTTTTTCGATTAATGGTAAATCCATTCTAGGTAATTGACTTCCTATTCCGAACAGTAAACAATTCGAATTCTCTTTTATGTCCTGAAAATGGTTAATACCTGTAGTCTATGTTGGGATCAAACATCGGGCTGAAAAATTGGGTTGTTTAATAAATCTATCACTGATGAAAAGTCGAATCGCACGGATATTCTTGGGGCTGACGCTCATACTGTCTCTAGAGACACTAGCTCAAAAAACCAATGCTCCAGTGTACACCTACAAAACCCCAAGCTATGATGGCATTGGTAAGGTGTATATGGGAAGGGAGATTTCTTTTGTCATGGGCTTCGAAGGCATGTCATGGCTGGAGCGCCGCAGTCGGGAACAGGAGGAAAGCGTATCCTTGGCCATCAAAAATCTTCCTGTGACCGAATCCAGCGTGGTGGCTGATATCGGTGCAGGCTCAGGTCATTACACCTTCAAAATCGCTCCAAAGGTCCCAAAGGGAAAAGTCTACGCAGTCGAAATTCAGGATCAGGCGATCAATTACCTAAAGGCCAAATCCAAAGAGCTTGGCTTTTCCAATGTGATTCCGCTGATGGGGACGGAGAAAAGTTCTAACCTTCCTGCCGCTTCTGTGGATTTGGCGATCATGGTGGATGTGTATCACGAACTTGAATTTCCGGTGGAAATGCTCGCTGCAATCCGCCAATCTTTGAAACCAGGAGGAAAGCTTTTATTGATTGAGTTTCGGGGGGAGGACCCGGAAGTGGCCATCAAGCCTCTACACAAAATGACGGTCAAGCAAGCAGAAAAAGAGCTTACTGCCAACGGATTCAAACTGGTCCAAAACGGTCAGTTTATGAAAATCCAGCATTTTTTGGTGTTTGAGAAGGTGGGACTGTAAGGGATGCTATTCGAGTTCTAATTCGGATTTTAGGAGGGAGTCATCAATTGGAATTCGGGAATACGTTTCATACACTCTACCTAGCTCATTTTCTGACTTTCGTGATTCCATTTTAGTGGATAAAGAAAAAACGAGGATCTAAGTAAGATCTGTAGGCAGTGAAAAGCTGAATCTGCTTCCCTTTCCCAATTCACTTTCTACCCATATGTTTCCTTGGTGTTTCTCGACAAATTCCTTGCAGAGTACCAGCCCTAATCCTGATCCTTTTTCATTTTCATTGCCCCGAGTGGTAAATCCATTTAATAGCTGGAAGAGTTTGGCTTTGTTCTCGTCATTGATTCCTACCCCAGTGTCTGTTACTGAAACTTCCACCATACCAGGTTTCAAACTGGCTTTAACCGAAATAGATCCATTTACAGGAGTAAATTTGATTGCATTCGAGATAAGGTTTCGGATCACGGTGCTGATCATTTTTTCATCCGCGGTAATCGAAATTTGACCATTTGTTTCGTGAGTCAGCAAGATGTTTTTTTGCTCCGCAATGGTTTTTAAATTATTGATTTCGGATGCAATCAGGTCGCTCAATTCCAAGGGGATCGGTGAAAAAGGAAAGGTGTTTTGCTGTGATTTAGCCCAATCAAGAAGTTTTTCCAAGAGCTCCACCGTCTGTTTGGAAGAGAAATAAAGAATGTCTGCATAGGCAATCAAGGATTCATTTTCTCCCTGACTGACCTCGGATTTCAAAAGTTCACTGAATCCCAAAATTGACCTAATCGGATTTTTAAGGTCGTGAGCAATGATGGAGAAAAACTTATCTTTGGTCGCGTTGAGTTCTTGGAGTTTCTTGGACTGCTCCAGTATTTGAGACTCAAACTCTTTTCTTTCGGTGATGTCTCGAGTCACACCGAGGATCATGGTCGAATCAAAATCTTCCCCCATAATAGGGTAGGTGAGTACTTCAGTATGGAGAATTGAACCATCCTTGCGATAATAATCCACTTCTCCCTTAAAGCTGCTCAAAGGTTGACCACTCGTATAAGCGATGTATTGTTCCTGCATATAGCCACCGACCTTGGCGATGGATTCGGGAGTGATGATTTCATGCAGTGACTGATTCATCGCTTCTTCCACAGTCAATCCGCGCACGGCTTCAACGGCAGGGCTGATGTAGGTGATGGTACCGTCTAGCTTCATGGTCCAAATGACATCTCGCACATGCTCGGCGATCAGCCGGTATCGCTCCTCCTTTATTTGAAGCTCGTGAAAAGCTTTATTAGAGTCATTCAGCTCCTGCTGTAGGAGTTTTTCCGACATAATACGAATAGATTTAATGGGATGAAAAGGGTGGGTTTAGGGCAATCCTTTTGGTCTTGCCAAGATCGGGTTTCTTTTTGAGAATATCCTTGAGATAGTATTTATCGGTAAAAAATGCCTCTACCCCGAAGGAAAGTCAAGCGATTGTTTTCTTTAGGTTTCTATAATTCCCAACAAGTAAGGATTCTCACTTGTTGGGATATTGGACTATTCTAGGTGAAGATGCCGAATTCTTGCTGAGCAATCAGTGGAAAGCTGGGGAGTGGAAAACTTATCCTTTCGCCAAAAACTTATTCACATCCAGCCAATGCATAAAAGCATCAAACCAACGGTTGCTCGTGCGATTCGGATTGCCCAGACCAAAACCATGGCCACCATTTTGGTAAAGGTGAAACTCCACAGGTCTTCCTGCTTTGTGCCAAGACTCGATAATTCCTGTTTGTCCTTGGAA
>CALRRX020000049.1:0-10789 GCA_943370675.1 Reyranella massiliensis 521
GCTCAAGAAATCGCCAAGGAAGTCATTCTTAAATTGGACATGGTCGGCATCTTGGCAGTTGAACTTTTCGTGACCAAATCCGGCGAAGTACTCGTCAATGAAATTGCTCCCCGTCCGCACAATAGCGGTCACCATACCATCGAGGCCAATTTTACTTCCCAATTTGAGCAGCACCTGCGCGCTGTGATGAATTGGCCATTGGGCAATCCTGACTTGAGATGTCCGGCTGCGATGATAAACCTGTTGGGAGAAGACGGTTTTTCCGGTCCTGCCGTAGTCGAAGGACAAGAGGAAGCCATGGCTGAAAAGGGCGTGTATATTCACCTTTACGGTAAAAAATTGACGAAACCTTTCCGAAAAATGGGCCACGTGACCATTTTGGACGAGGATATTCCAGCGCTGAAGGAACGCGCACACCGCATCAAAAAATTGATCAAAATTAAATCCATCTCATGAACCCACAGGTAGGAATCATCATGGGAAGTCAATCTGACCTCCCTGTCATGGCAGAAGCTGCCCAGTTTCTCGAAGAACTAGGAATCGCCTACGAACTCACTGTAGTGAGTGCGCACCGCACCCCACAGCGGATGATCGACTATGCCGGTTCGGCTCGCGAACGTGGGATCAAAGTGATCGTCGCCGGCGCAGGGGGCGCAGCACATTTGCCTGGGATGGTGGCCTCTTTAACTAGCCTGCCAGTGATTGGAGTGCCTGTCAAAAGCTCCAATTCGATTGACGGTTGGGATAGCATTTTGTCCATTTTGCAGATGCCTAGCGGGATTCCCGTGGCAACTGTAGCGCTCAATGGAGGTAAAAACGCAGGGATTTTGGCAGCATCGATTGTAGGGGCGTATGACCTTGAGATTGGTAAAAAGATGGATGCCTTTAAAACAGGTCTTCGTGAAAAAGTGGAGGAATCTGCCGCACAGATTGAAGAGAAAGGCTGGAAAGCGGTTTTGAAAAAGTGACAGAGTGAAAAAGTAGTAATGTTTTAAAGTTGGAAGGTTGAAGATCGTCTCTTGGAATTGCAATGGCGCACTTAGGAGGAAATTCCAGAAAATTTCCGAACTGCAAGCTGATATTTATGTGATTCAGGAATGCGAGGATCCCAAAAGGACCAACCACCAAGAGTATCAAGATTGGGCAATTAATCATCTTTGGATAGGCGATACGAAGAACAAAGGATTAGGAATTTTTGCCCGCAGCGAAATCAAATTAGAGCTGTTGAATTGGACAAATCAATATCTCGATCATACAGTAAAGTATTTTTTGCCCTGCAGGGTAAACGATGAGCTTAACCTACTTTCGATTTGGGCTCACCAAAACAATTCTCCCAATTTTGGATACATAGGACAGGTTTGGAAATATCTAACTGTCAATAAGGGTCTATTGAAAGAGGCTTTTCTTATTGGTGATTTTAATAGCAACACGAACTGGGATCAATGGGATAGATGGTGGAATCATTCAGATGTTGTCCGTGAACTGGATCAACTAGGGCTTAAAAGTTTTTACCATCATTTTTTGAAAGAGGAACAAGGTAAAGAGTCAATACCAACCCTCTATTTTAGGAAAAACAAAGACCGAGGCTATCACATTGACTACATGTTTGGACCGAAAAAATCTATTTTGAGTCTATCCGAATTTCAAATTGGGGAAAGTTCCACTTGGCTGGAATTCAGTGATCATATGCCTTTAATCTGTACAATCAGGTAGGTTATGCTCTGATTATTTGAACCGCACAATTTTTCCATGAGCCTTGGAAGTCATTTCTTGGGGAATGGAGTCGGTTATTTCCCGATAGAGCAATTCCACCAGTTTTTGCTTTAGAAAACTGCGGTTGAGAATGATACTGACCTCACGTGTAGGTGCCGTTCCCAGAAAAGGCCTCAGTCTGGATTTTTCTTCTTCGGAGAGTTCTTTCGTGGCCAGCTCCGGCAATAGCGTAAGCCCTTTGTAGCGATTTACCATATTGCGTAGTCCTTCCAAGGATCCACTTTCGTAGTGGAAATTTTTATGCCCGGAGAGGCTTTGATCGCAAAAGCTGATCACCTGATCGCGGAAACAATGCCCCTGCTGCAGGACCCACAGCTCTTCTTTTTTCAACTGTTCGGGTCGGATTTCTTTCTCTTTGAGCAGTTCGTGATCTTTTGAAAAATAGGCATAGAACTTCTCATAAAACATCGGCTTTTCCACGATTCCAGGTTCGTCCAAAGGCGTCACCACAATCCCGAGGTCGAGTTCGTCATTTTTGAGCCTGCGGACTACCTCTTCGGTCACCATTTCCTGGACTTCCAGTTTGACATTGGGGTACTTTTCCAGAAATTTTCTAACAAACAAATGGAGTAAGTAAGGAGCCAAGGTAGGGATGATACCCAGTTTGATGACACCTGAGATATCACCTTTCAATTGAGCTACAAGTTCCAGAATTCCCTTGCTTTCAGAGACTACTTTTTTGGCCTGAGCGATGATCTGAACACCGATTTCTGTTGGGATCACAGGCATTTTGCTTCGGTCAAAAAGGATCACACCGAGTTCTTTTTCCAGCTTACTCAATTGGGCGCTGAGGGTAGGTTGGGTCACAAAACAAGACTCGGCCGCATTGCCAAAATGCCGATGCTTATCCACGGCGATGAGATACTCCAGCTGTTGAATGGTCATTTTGATAGAAAATTTCTATGGCAAGAAAGTAAAAAGTGTGGAAAAGAGTTCAATCCTTGGCCCTGAGAAAAGTCATGAAACGCGTCCTTTCATCGGGCATTTACCATCCTTTATCAAATTGACCCTTCGAAATTTCGAAAGGCGAAGGATTTCAGGTAATTTATTTCGCTAATCTTAGAAATCACTTTAAACCCATAAACCTCATGAGTTCCAGTTCTTTTTCCCGCCGAAAATTCCTCGGCGCCAGTTTATTGACCTCCGCAGGATTGAGCCTCCTTCCAGGTCTTTCCTTGGCATCTTCTCCCACGCCATTGTTTGCAGTAGCACATGAGCGAGTCCGATTGGGCTTTATCGGAGTGGGCCGTCAGGCGATGGGCTTGTTGAATAATTTCATGCGAATTCCAGGTGTGGAAGTGGTGGCAGGAGCTGACGTATATGCGATCAAAAGAGAGCGATTCGCCCTCCGTGTCCAAAAGAACATGACCGAAGCAGGTAAAACCTATGTTGCCCCAAAACTTTACGAAGATTATCGGGAGCTCTTGGCAAATCCCGAAGTGGACGCGGTCGTGATTGCCTCTCCGGACCATTGGCACGCCATCATGGCGATTGATGCTTGCCGTTCCAAGAAGGATATTTATTTAGAAAAGCCACTCACGTTTACCATCAAAGAAGGGCAAGAACTGGTCAAGGCAGTCCGTGAAAACGGAATCGTACTGGCGGTAGGATCCATGCAACGTGCCGCAGTGAATTTCCAGACTGCTGCCATGCATGTGCAGCGAGGCAAGCTGGGCAAAATCTCCCAAGTGCTCGTCCACGTAGGAGACAATCCACATCCTAAGCCTTATGATCTGGTCAAAGAAGAAATCCCAGCCGGACTCAACTGGGAAAAATGGCTTGGTCCAATTCCTTCCCTTCATTTCAATGACCTACTCAATCCAGGGATTACCCTAAATCCAGAGAAAAATGAGTCCGCTTGGGGAGCCTGGAGATGGTACCGCGAGACAGGTGGAGGATTGATGACTGACTGGGGTGCACACATGATCGACATTGCTCAATGGGGACTCAGCATGGACCGAAATGGACCGGTGGAAGTCATCCCGGCTTCCGGAGACAAACCACTTACTTACCGCTACGCCAATGGGGTGGAAATGCTGATCACCAAGTTTGACGAAGGGAGACAAGGCGTTAAGTTTTTGGGAGAAAAAGGCTGGATTAAAGTTTCCCGAGGGAACTACGATACATCCATCGCTGACTTACAGATCGGAAAAGAACCCGAGAATTTCAGTTTTGGAGCGCACCATGTCGATTTCATTGACTGTATCCGCAAGCGCAAAGACCCGATTGTACCCGTGGAGGTAGGTCACAGTACCTGCACCGCTTGTACGATTGGAAATATTGCCCATGAGTTGGGAAGGCCGCTGAAGTGGGATCCGATAGCTCAGGTATTTACTGATGACGAAGCCAACAAAAAGCTTCACTACACCTATCAACGCGGACTTTCCCTTTAAGTAAGGAGGAAATAAGTCTGGAATATTAAGTGTAATTTTTGCTAACAGGATTGGAAACAAGTAGATTGTATCCAATCCTGTTTTTGCTTATGAATCCTACCGAATTTCCCTCTCTCCACCTTTCCCAATTGCTTTACATCAGTTCCAGACTGATAATTCAGCAAATCCAAATAAGGCTTAATGACTTTGGATTGACTTATTTGCAATTTTTGGTGCTTTCGATCCTTTGGGAAGAAGACGGTCAAAAGGTCCATGAGCTCGGTACAAGGTTAAGTTTGGATTCGGGTACCTTGACTCCTCTGTTGAAAAAGCTGGAGTCTCAAAACCTTCTGAAGCGAAAACGAGGTGATACTGACGAGCGGACTGTCAGCATTCATCTGACCTATCCCGGAAAAACCCTCCAATCCAAAACTTTGGAAGGCATTCGGGAGTTGGAAAACCAATTAGCCCAAGGATTGGGAAAATCTGCTGATCGGGCGATTCTCCAACTAGAGGGCTTATTGGAAAACCTAAAATCAATTAAAAAGTAAGATGGAAAAACTGATTGTGGATTACACCGCTGTGGCGGTCAATACCGGAGGAAGAAAAGGTCACGTGCGTACCGAAGATGGCATGCTGGATTTTGAAGTGGCCATGCCAAAAGAAATCGGAGGCGATGGTGGCAAGACCAACCCAGAGCAACTTTTTGCTGCAGGCTATGCAGCGTGTTTCGGTGGCGCTTTGGGCGCAGTAGCAGGAAAGACCAGCTTGAGAGATTCCGAGATCAAAGCTAAAGTGCATTTAGGTCACTATGGCCCTGACAGCTTCGGATTGGCGGTGGATATCGAAGTCAAAATTCCTCATGCGGAGTCCCTTGAGCATGCCCAGCAATTGGTAGAGGCAGCCCATCAGGTTTGTCCGTATTCCAAAGCGACCAGAGGAAACATTGAGGTGACTGTGAAGGCGGTTTAATGATTTTTGATAAAGGACTGATTTTGATTAAATTTCGTCATGTCAGAAGCTGAAGTTTTCTCAAAATACCAATCCTTGCCAGAGGATCTTAAAAAGCAGGTTGTTCAATTCATGGACAGCCTGCTCAATTCTATGTCCTCAAAAAGAAAGAAAAAGAGGGTAGCAGGTCTGGCAAAGGATAAGATTTTTATCAAGGATGGCTTTGATGATCCTTTGGAAGATTTTAAGGAATACCAATGAAAAAACTTTTAATCGATACCCACATCCTAATTTGGTTCATTACTGACCATCCCCAATTAACTTTTAAGTCCAAAACCACCATTGAAAATTCCGAAGCATGCTTTGTCAGTGTGGCATCCCTATGGGAAATTGGGATAAAAATGAGTTTGGGAAAACTTGAACTGAAAATAGAGTTAGATGAACTGGTGAAAATTATCTTGGAGAGTGGATTTGCTATCCTTCCAATCAACCAACTTCATGTGATAAAAAACTCCGATTTGCATTTTTTCATAAGGACCCATTCGATAGAATTCTGATCGCTCAAGCAATCATTGAAGATTTAGAGATCATCACCTCAGATTCGGAATTTTTAAATTACCCTGTAACCACAATAGTCAATTAGCTACAGTGAAGCTGAAAATTTTTCGCATTTCCATTTAACTGGAATTCTAATTTTCTGATCGATCCATCTACTTTTCTCTGATTGGTTCTTCCTTCACCGTTAAAAGCATTTAACTTTCTACCCGAATAAAATTTTCCTTATGAAGAAAAGTATACTCACCCTGACGTTTGCTTTGGCCTTGGTTTGGGCGGCAATGGCTCAGCTGAAAACACCTGAGCAGTTTTTGGGCTACAAGCCCGGAGACCGATTTACACCCCATCACCGCATGGTGGATTACTTTGAGTATGTGGCTTCGCAGAACCCTAACATCAAACTAATCCAATACGGCGAAACCAATGAAAAGCGACCGCTGATCATTGCGATTTTATCCAGCCCGGAAAATATGGCCCGTTTGGAGCAAATCCGTACCGATAACCTCAAGCGTGCAGGTCTGATGGAAGGCTCACCAAGCACTGAGATTCCGATCAACTGGATGTCTTTCAATGTCCACGGCAATGAGTCTGTAGGGATGGAAGCTGCGATTTCCACTTTTTACACCTTGGCGGATCCCAAAAATCCCAAGTCACAGGAATGGCTTAAAAATCAGGTTATCATCCTCGATCCTTGCATCAACCCTGACGGGCGTGACCGCTATGCGATGTGGTACAATCAAAAGATGAACACACGCCTGCAGCCAGACCCCCAGTCCATGGAGCACAACGAACCATGGCCGGGAGGCAGAGCCAATCATTACTTGTTTGACCTCAACCGTGACTGGGCTTGGCAAGTACAGGTAGAATCTCAGCAGAGACTCAAGATGTACCAGCAGTGGATGCCACAGCTTCATTTGGATTTTCATGAGCAGGGCATCGATCAGCCATTCTACATGGCACCAGCTGCCGAGCCACTTCATGAGCAGTTGACCCCATTCCAGCATGAGTTTCAGGATATTTTCGGGCGCAATACCGCCAAGTATTTTGATCAGATTGGGAGATTTTACTTCACCAAGGAGCGCTTTGATCTTTTGTACCCATCCTATGGTGACACCTATCCCATGTACAATGGTGCTATTGGGATGACCATCGAGCAAGGAGGCAGCGGACGTGCAGGCATCGGAGTCTACAATTCGATCGGAGACACTGTGACGCTCAGTGGTCGAATTGCGGGTCACTACACTGCTGCGATGTCAGCAGCAGAAGTCACCAGTCAGAATTCTAAAAGGCTGGTCACTGAATTTGCCAACTATTTCAAAAACAACTCAACCAATCCAAAAGGCAAATACAAAAGCTTTGTTATCAAGGGGGAAAGCAATCCGGCTCAATTAGCCAAGTTGCTGGAGTTATTGGATAAAAACGGCATCCGCTACGGCAAAGCTGGAGCTAAAGCCGGTTTGAAAGGATTTGAATACCAAAGTGGAAAGTCGGGGGTGATTTTTTCCACCTCAGATAAAGACATCGTGATCAATGCCTACCAGCCTAAGTCTGTGTTGGCACAGGTGCTCTTCGAGCCAAACCCAACTCTCAATGATTCCATCACTTACGACATCACCAGCTGGGCGATGCCTTATGCTTATGGGTTGAAGGCTTATGCCATGGAGACTCGCCTAGATGCAGCGGGAACTTATGATAAGCCTGCTTTTGCTGTTAATTCAATAAGCGGCACTCCTGTGGCTTATTTGGCAACTTGGCAAGGCACCCGCGATGCAGCATTTCTTGCTGCCTTGCTCAACCAAAAAATCCGAGTTCGCTATGCTGAATATCCATTTACTGTGGAAGATAAAAGCTATCCAGCCGGTACGCTGATGATCACCAAAGGTGGTAATGAATATGTCGGAGATTTTGACAAAAAAGTAACAGAAACTGCAAATCGCTTCGGAGTGACTTTAGCCACCACCCAAACGGGCTATGTGGACAAGGGTAAAGACTTTGGCTCTCCCAATATCCGAGTAATCAAAGCTCCGAAAGTGGCCTTGGTTGGTGGAAATGGCACGTCGTCTCTAAATTACGGCGAAGTATGGCACTTCTTTGAGAAGGACCTAGACTATCCTTTGAGCAATTTGGACGCCTCTGCCATGGGCAGCTATGACCTAAGCAAGTATGACGTGATCATTTTACCATCCGTTTTTGGAGCTGCATTGAACGCAGGAGCTCAGACCAAATTGACCGATTGGGTAAAAGCAGGTGGAAAACTGATCGCGATCGATGCTACTGTTAACTTATTTGCCAACAAAGAAGGATTCAAGCTGAAAACTTTTGACACCGACGAGGAGAAAAAGGCTGCTGAAAAGGTATCGCAAGAATTGGCCAAGCAAGAAAGACTCGAACCTTACATGGAAGGAGAGCGATTGGATATTTCTGCTGGCACAGCAGGAGCGATCTATGAAATCAAAATGGATGAGACTCATCCGCTGGGTTATGGTACAGGGGGTAAATTCTACACCTTGAAAAATAACTCCAACCGATTTGCATACCTCACTGGAGGTGTCAATGCAGGGATTATTGCAGGCAATGATTCTTACCGTACAGGTTACATTGGATACAAGATCAAATCCCAAATGGGCAACTCCATGGTCATCGGTGCCGAAAATCAGGGTCGTGGACAGATTGTCTACTTTGTGGACAATCCTATTTTCAGAGGATTCTGGGAAAGTGGCAAGCTGGTCTTAAGCAATGCCATTTTCATGGTGGGACAATAAAGTCTTTGCTTATTTATTCAAGAAAACCGGTCACTGCTAAGTGGCCGGTTTTTTTGTGGAGGCAATTATGCCAGTTTCAAAAGCATTTTTAATCCTGTGATTATTCCCTATCTTTTTCCTGAAATTTTGAAAGGGCCCCAAAAACCTATTTCAAAGCCTATTTTGATTCACTCATGAGACATGTCCTTCCTTTTTGGGGATTAGCATTTTTACTTTTTGCCTGTGGCAAAACTCAGCCTGACGTCGAGAGGCAAGGTGATTCCGTTTTGCTCCCGAAAGAGGTTCAAATTTCCCAACTTCCAGACTCATTACAACCTCAAAAGGTCTACTTAAAAGATACTCCTCCACCTAGGTCAATCCTCATACCCAAGAGCGATGGGGGATATTATTCATTCCAAGATCCGAATGGGGAAATACTTTCATTTCCACTTTTGGTGCCAAGGACTCAAGAGCTCTTGATGCTTAAAGATCCAAATGGCGAAGTGGTAAAAAACGAAATTGGGATACCCTACCTTCTTGGCGAGGGTGGTATTTCTCAGTTTCGCACCTATTCTACGGATGATGGACTTGCTTTGGATGCTATCAATTGCTCCCTTCTTGACAGCAGAGGTCACCTTTGGTTTGGCACCAACGGGGGCGGGGTAAGTCGCTATGACGGAAATTCATTTACCAACTATACCACTTCCCAAGGCCTGACGGGAAATACTGTTCGTAGCATCTACGAGGACAGTAAGGGAGCTATTTGGTTTGGTACTATCTCCGGGATCAGTCGCTTTGACGGGTTTTCCTTTACCAATTTCACATTTGAAGATGGTTTGGCAGATGATGTAGTATTTGGCATCACAGAAGATCAAAATGGCCATTTGTGGTTTGGTACCGGAGGAGGAGGAATCAGCAAGTTTGATGGCACAACGTTTACCACTTACACCAAAGAAGATGGTCTGGCAGATGATGTAGTGATTGCTGTGGCCAAAGATCAAAAAGGCAATTTATACTTCGGAACCAATGGAGGTGGCTTTAGCCGATTTGACGGGAAGGCTTTTACCAATTTCACTGAGCTGGACGGTCTTGCAGGAAATAGAGTCAGAAGTTTTGGTATGGCTTCCGATGGTTCCATTTGGATCGGCACCATAGGCGGCGGAGTCAGCCGATTTGATGGAAAAGAGTTTCAGAATTATTCGATCAAAGACGGCTTGGCAGACAATATTGTCAGATCCATTTTGGAAGATCATAACGGACACATTTGGTTGGGTACTGAAAGAGGCACCAGCAGATTTGACGGCAAGTTTACTACCTACACTCGTGAACAGGGAATGCCGGCAAACAGTGTGTTGACGATTGCTTTGGACGACTCGGGGAAGCTTTGGTTTGGAACGGATGGAGGTGGAGTCACTCGCTTTGACGGCAGTTCGTTCACCAGCTTTACAGTCAATCAAGGCCTAGGAGGAAACATCGTCCTTAGTACCTTGGAGGATCAGTCAGGCAACCTTTGGTTTGGAACTGCCGGCGGAGGACTTACCAAGTTTGACGGAAAAGGCTTTACCACTTACTCTCTTTCTCAGGGTTTGGCAGGTGAGATCGTGTATTCCATCATCGAAGATAAAGACGGGAACTTGTGGATCGGAACTGGAGGTGGAGGGATTAGTAAATATGACGGCAAGTCCTTTACCACTTACACCAGCCGCCAAGGGCTACCCTCTGATGAGATCTTAGCCATCGCACAAGACCAGGAGGGGATTATTTGGATAGGAACGGATGGAGGCGGGATCACTCGATTTGACGGGGAGAGTTTCGTCACATTTGGGACAGATCAGGGATTGGCAGGTCAGGTCATACTTACCCTTTTGCCTGAGGAAGAGGGAGGAATCTGGATTGGGGCTGTGGATGGTGGTGTCAGTTATTTTGACGGAGAAAAATTTACCAGCCTGACAACAAAACAGGGATTGGTAGACAACGAGATCATGCAGTTGAAAAAAGATCAGGAGGGGAACCTTTGGATCGGGACTTTGCATGGGCTTGGATTTTTGCCAAAAGAGTCAATTTCCGCATTTCTCAACGGAAAAGATCAAGTCGAGGCCTTATCGGCTCTTACCTCTTTTGGAATCGAGGAAGGCTTGCCTGACAATGTGATTTTACAAATCGTTCCGATGAAATCCGGCAAAATGGCCGTGGGGACAAACCTTGGAATCGCATTTTTTGATCTGGTCAAAAGCCAGGAAGGCAAAGCCTTTGGTCTGGAAAATATTGAGATTTTTAACTCTGAAACCGGCTATCCTGTCAAAGACCTCACAGATGGCCAAAATGCCATGTTTGAGGACAGCAAAGGTGTCCTTTGGGCGGGGACGGGTAGTAATAAGACTGCGCTCGTGCGATTTG
>CALRRX020000050.1:0-10750 GCA_943370675.1 Reyranella massiliensis 521
AATAGGAAACTTCTTTTCCAAGCGAAGGGATTCAATCGTTGAATAGACGTTTTTCAGTACTTGGTAGACTCCATCGATGTATTTGGCGTGAGGATGTTTGTTTCCTTTCCAAAGGAAGTTATTTGCATCAGGGACATTGATCGGATCGAATTGGGTGAAAAAATTAGACTTCTTGTCCAAGCTGGCGATCTTAACCGCATCTACGCCAAGGCTTGCTCCCCTGGTGCCGGCCGCGATTTCCGAGCGCACCTCTACTAGTTTGATTTTTCTCATCTCAGGTTAAAATTTGGGTTTATTGTTCTTAAAAATCAGTGGTAAAACTACTCAAATGGCCCAGAATCTAACCTTTTAGAGGCTTTGATTTTTTTTCAAATAAATAACCTATAAAAATTATAGGGAATATAGGTTTTTAAATTTTCATCCCTTACTTTTGAAGCACTTTAAATCAAACACCAGTTCAAATGAGCCTTGCCTTACACAAAAGCAATTCTGAGATCTCATCCACCGTGTGGACTGTGACTTCAACCCCAGAGTTGATCAGTTTCAATCTTGGTCAACAGGATATTTTAAAGATTTTTTCTCAGCCAATTGCCAACAAAATGCAGGGAATGTGTCGCTTCGAACGAGGATTTGAGAAGTTGCTGCCACTGTTTAGAGGTTTGATTCTGCTCGGAAAGCCATCCTCCTTGAGCTTGATTTATGACTTTGATCGGGCTCAGGTATTTTTCACTTTCTCTCAATCAGAATCTCAGGAAGTGGAGCGATTCTTTAATAGTGTGATAGATCTCCTGAAGAAGGAAGTACGGTTCAAGCAGATATTAGAAAAAGTCATCGAAAACAACCGAAGGTATCAGGCCGAACAGGCACTTCTTCATTCATCCCTTCACCGAGTGATTTGGGATTGATATTCTGTTTGCGTTTTTACAGAAGGACAGGTCTACCGTAGATCTGTCCTTTTTTAGTTGGTATACCTGATTATTTTCAAAAAATCCCCAATCGAATCCGGTTGGGAATTGTTATTCCTGTGTGAACTTTTCACACATGCATTTGATATACCCCAATAAAAGAGCAATTTTTGCAGCCTTAATTTTCCGTAGTTAACCCCCTTGGTAAATGAACAGATACATTGACTTGATTCAGCAGACGTTTGACTTTCCCACCAAAGAGTTTCATGTAGAAAACAATGAGCTTTTTTTCAACGGAGTCAACCTGATGGAGATCATCGAAACCTACGGTACGCCACTCAAACTGACCTATTTGCCTAAAATTTCGGAAAACATCCAAAATGCAAAGCGGTTTTTTGGCAATGCGATCGCGGCTCACAATTACCAGGGAAATTACACCTATTGCTATTGCACGAAGTCTTCTCATTTCAGCTTTGTCCTTGATGAAGCATTGAAAAATGACATACACATTGAGACTTCCTCCACATTTGATATTCCTTTGGTTCGTAGCCTTTATGCCAAAGGCAAAATCACCAAGGATACCTACATCGTCTGCAATGGATTCAAGAGAGAGAAATACAAGGAATATATTTCTGAACTATTGAATGACGGGTTTAAGAACTGTATCCCGATTTTGGATAACCTTACAGAGATCGATTATTACCTCGAGCATGTGAAAGTGCCTTTTCAAGTGGGGATTCGAATTGCGTCCGACGAGGAGCCGAAATTTGGTTTTTACACCTCTAGACTTGGCGTGCGCTATAATGACATCATCAGCCTCTATGAGGAGAAAATCAAAAACAATCCTCAGGTCAGTCTGAAGATGCTTCACTTTTTCATCAATTCGGGCATCAAGGATACTGCCTACTATTGGTCAGAATTGACACGTTTTATTCAGAAATATGTGGATTTGAAAAAAGTCGCTCCAAGCCTAGATACGATGGATATTGGCGGAGGATGGCCGATCAAGACCAATGTGTTTTTTGACTACGATTACCAATACATGGCAGATCAGATCGTCAAAAACATCAAGTGGATGTGCGCCAAAAACAATACAACAGAGCCGAATATCTTCACCGAGTTTGGAAGCTTCACGGTAGGAGAGAGCGGTGCGGTGTTGTATTCGGTTTTGGAAGAAAAGCTTCAAAACGATAAAGAGCTTTGGTACATGATCGACGGGTCATTCATTACCCAATTGCCAGATAGCTGGGGATTAAATCAGAAGTACATCATGCTTGCGGTCAACAATTGGGATGAAACTTACCAAGGAATCTCTCTTGGAGGTCTCACTTGCGACAGCATGGATTATTACAACTCAGAAGCTCACCAATTCAATATTTACCTGCCTAAAATTGAGCAAGGCAAAAAGCAATACATTGGGTTCTTCCATACCGGTGCTTACCAAGAATCACTTGGTGGTTACGGGGGAATTCAGCACTGCCTGATTCCTGCTCCTAAGCATGTCTTGATCGACCGCGACGAAAACGGAGAGATTAAACATTGGCTCTTTGCCAAGGATCAGACAGAGGAGAGTATGCTCAAGACGCTTGGATATTAAATTTCTGGTTTGTGAGTGTGGACACTCACGAAGGCATTAAAAAAGACCGCTGAAAGGTGGTCTTTTTGGTTTTCTTAAGGCCTGCTTACCTCACCGTTACATGATAGCAGCTTTGTCTGCGCTCCTTGATGACGTAGATTTTACCGGTTTGCTGGAAGTGGTTGAGTACCTTTTCGAGGTTTTGTTGGGCTTTTCCGTCCCATTCTCTGATACCATTAAACCGGATGTAAGAGATATCGAAGGAGATGCCGTAGGAATGCGAGCTATTTCCATCAGTGGCATTTCGATTTCTTCGCTTCAGTGCTTTTTGTTGGGATTCGGTTCGTGTGGCAGAGGAGACCGTAAAGAAATTTCCCTCACCAGCCAAGGCCTCATAGGCTAAGCCGAGCTCTTCTAACACTGCTTTGGAATCTGGCGTGATGAATGGAAAGCTATGCGTCAACGAGTCCACTCTGTATCCTCTACCTTGGCTGACATCCACCAATGTGCTGTCATGTATTTTTTGAAAAAGTTGGTATTCATCCTGAATCAATCGAAGCCCTTTGAGTTCGGCGGCGGTCAGATGCTCCTCATAGGTGTCTTTTTTTAGTCTTCCTGAAAAGGAGACCAATTCACTTGGATCAAATTCTTTGTCTTCTATAATCGGCGCAGCTGACTGTTTTACTTCTTTCGGCTCGAAAGAAAAGCTTTGGTATATCCTGTAGAATTCACTTTTGATCTCAGGTTGAAAATGGAATAAGGCGACAAGGCCTAGCGAAAATAATATCAGAAAGGTGGTGACAAATAGAAGGGTCGAGGACTTCATAAAGCAATTAACTGAGATCAGTTTGACTTTCAAGTCATTTTTGATTTCAGTGGTAAAATAGGATGAAATGAAAAAGACCGCTTGGAGGCGGTCTTTTGAAGTTTATTCGCTCAGAATCGAATCAAAATAAGCGATAGTCTTGACCAAGCCTTCTCTAAGTGGAACTTTGGGTTCCCATCCCAGTTCCGATTTGGCCAAGTCGATGACTGGTTTTCGTTGCATGGGGTCATCCTGCGGAAGTGGCATAAAGACCAGTTTACTCTTGCTGTTGGTCAATTCGAGGACCAGTTGCGCAAGTTCCAACATGGTAAACTCTCCTGGATTACCAATATTCACAGGGCCTGTAAATCCGTCTTTTGAATTCATCAATCGGTACATGCCGTCGATGTTGTCATCCACATAGCAAAACGAACGAGTCTGATTGCCCTCTCCATAAATCGTGATGTCTTGGCCTTTCAATGCCTGCACGATGAAATTGGAAACAACACGACCGTCATTTGGATGCATTCTTGGGCCATATGTATTGAAAATACGCATCACCTTGATGGCTACTCCATGCTGACGATGGTAGTCAAAGAACAGGGTCTCTGCACATCTTTTACCTTCGTCATAGCATGCTCGAGGTCCAATTGTATTGACATTTCCCCAATAGGATTCAGGCTGCGGATGCACATGTGGATCCCCGTAGATCTCCGAGGTAGAAGCCTGAAGGATTTTAATTTTCAATCTTTTGGCCAGTCCCAACATGTTCATTGCACCAATCACAGAGGTTTTGGTGGTTTGAACCGGGTCAAATTGGTAATGGATAGGAGAGGCGGGACAGGCTAGGTTGTATATCTCATCTACCTCTACATACAATGGGTGCGTGATGTCGTGGCGAAGAAGTTCAAAATTTTTGTTATCAAGCAAATGATGAATGTTTCTACGGTTTCCTGTGAAAAAATTATCCACACATAGCACTTCATTCCCTTCGCTGAGGAGTTTGTCGCAGAGATGGCTGCCTAGAAAGCCCCCACCACCACTTACTAAAATTCTTTTCATTGATTATTTCTTAGGTGAAACAAGTTGACCAAAATTAATTAAATGTGAATGAATTCAAATTTTAATCAGCTATCCATTTTGTAGATAATCCTGATTCTTTTTATTAAAAATTGGAGGTCATCGTTTATTTCATTCAAAACCAATCTCTTTCGATGGTTACTGTTGGAAAAGAGGTGGAGTAGAATCTTGGGATCAATCCCAAAATTTTCACCAATTCATATTCCATAAAATACCTTGCTGTATCGATTTTTCCAAAATAGAAACTCTGCTCACTTGCCCCATGACTTAGGGCTTTTTGAGCTGAAACAGCTTGTCCTAACCACATCCACCCGATGCAGATCATTCCGGTGGCTTCCAAAAATAAGCTGGCATCTGCCATAAATTTTTCAGGATCCAGATTTCGTTTGCAAAGTAATTCCCCAGCGGCATGGCCAAATTTTTCCAGCATGGCCTCAAAGCTCTCGGTGATATCAGCAAGTTCCCCTTCTTCTTTTGCCTGTACTATGGTTTTTTGAATTTGCTCTTGCAGTTTTTTCCAACCTAGCCCTTCGTGCATCCATACTTTTCTTCCCAATAGATCCAAACCATGAATCCCTGTAGTTCCTTCATGAATCGGATGGATTCTAGATTCGCGGAAATATTGCTCTACCGGAAAATCAGTGGTGTAACCAGCACCTCCCAGTACCTGAACAGCCATGGAAGTACTCAAAACTCCCATTTCAGAAGGATAACTCTTGGCAATTGGAGTCAGTAGATCCAACAATGCTTCCATTTGAAGTTTTTTCTCAGCAGAAGGCTCCTGAGAAATTTTATCGGAAAGGATTCCGCAATAGATAAGCAGTGCCAAAGCACCTTCAGTTACGCTTTTTTGAAAAAGCAACATCCGCTTGACATCGGCATGCTCAATGATGGGTACTTGTGGCTTGTTAAGGTCCTTTTCGGATATTTTTCTGCCTTGAGGCCGCTCTTTTGCATACGCCAAAGAAGCCTGAAAAGCAGCTGAAGCTATTGCCACGGCATTCATTCCAACACCTAACCTTGCTTCATTCATCATTTGAAACATGTATTTGAGACCCTGATGGGCTTCCCCAACGAGATATCCTTCACATGCGTCATTTGAGCCAATCATCAAATGAGCGATCGGAGCACCTTTGTAGCCCATTTTATGGTAAATCCCCTGAGTCAAGATATCGTTTGGCGTGCCGTCCAATCGGATTTTAGGGACGACAAAAAGTGAAATTCCCTTGGTGCCTGAGGGAGCTCCATCAATTCTGGCAAGCATCAAATGAATGATGTTTTCGCAGGCATCATGATCGCCTGCGGAAATGTAGATTTTTTGGCCTTTAATCTTGAATATACCGGTCGATGAGGTTGGAAAGGCAGCGGTAGTAAGGTCTGATAAGGAGCTTCCGGCATCCGGTTCGGTCAGGGCCATGGTTCCTTGCCATTTTCCGGAATACATGCTTGGGGTGAATTTCTCTTTCAGCTCCTGAGATCCGAAGGTCCGGATCAAATTAGCCGCTCCTGTAGTCAAAAAAGGAAATACACTTGCGGAGTAATTGGCGGCTTGAAAAATAAAGCCTGCAGCCATGTGCAATGTCCAAGGCAATTGCTGCCCGCCCTCCTCATAGGAGAAAATGGCATTGATCCAGCCATCTTCCCCAAACTTTTGAATGATAGACTTCATCCCCGGATGGATCTTGATCTGTCCTTCTACCAATTGAGGCTCTTGCCGATCCATTTCTTTGAAAATTGGAAAAAGAGATTTCTCAGCAATCTGCTCAGCGGCATCTAGAACCAAAGTAAAGGTCTCTTTGCTATGATCAGAGAAATAGGGGATTTGGGTTAGTTCGAGACAGTTTTGGTTTTCAAAAAGCTGAAAATAAAGGTCTCTTTTTGAGTAAAAGGAGGGCATAATGGCGTCTTTTGGGCTTGTGTGGGAAGTTAGTAGAAAACTTTCCAATGCACAGAATTTTTCCAAAGTTTCAAGCTTTGGGAAAGTTGAATGGGCAAAAAAATCCCCGACAAATAGAATTGCCGGGGACAGATTAGGGGAGATTTTTAAACCGTTATTTCTTGTTTTTTACCCAAAGTAAGGCTTCTTCCACACCGCGGATTTCAGCCAAACCTTTCAATCGGCCGATTGCGGTATAGCCTGGATTTGCTGTTTTCTTATTCAAATCGTCCAGCATTTGATGGCCGTGGTCAGGTCTCATAGGTAGGCTTTTTCCGCGTTTTTCCTGCCATTGCAGAATCTCATCAATTACGTCCACCATGGGCACGTTTCCTTCGAGATGGTTGTCCTCGTAGAAGTTGCCTTCGGCATCCCGCTTGGTGCTTCTGAGGTGAATGAAGTGAATTCTTTCTCCAAACTCGCGAACCATGGCTGGAAGATCATTATCAGCCCTTACTCCATAGCTACCGGTGCAAAAAGTCAGTCCATTGTGGTGGCTTGGGGTTTCACTAAGGATTCTTCTCGCATCCGCAGCAGTACTTACCACTCTTGGAAGCCCATAAAGGGAAAAAGGAGGATCGTCAGGGTGTATGCAAAGATAAACGCCTACTTCCTCAGCAACTGGTGTGATCGCATCAAGGAAAAGGCGAAGATGATCAGCCAGTTTTGGTGCGTCGATTCCTTCGTAAGTTTTTAACATAGCTCGAAACTCTTCCATCGTGTAGCCTATTTCAGAACCAGGCAAACCTTTGAGAATATTGTCGATGATGAGCTGTTTGGCTTCTGGGGAAAGCCCTTCGTAGTAAGCACGAGTAGCCTCAATTTCTTCGGGAGAATGCTCTTGAAATGCCTCAGGTCTTTGGAGGATAAATAAGTCAAAAGCTACTACGGCCTTTTTTTCATACAAAAGTGCTTTAGCTCCGTTGGGTAGTTCATATTCAAGATTGGTTCGAGTCCAATCCAGAATCGGCATGAAATTATAGCAAACTGTGAAAACTCCCTCGGCCGCAAGATTTCGAAGGGTTTGCTTGTAGTTTTCGATCATTTGGAGGTAATCACCTGTTCGGGTTTTGATCCGCTCATGGACAGGTACAGATTCAACCACAGACCAGGTCAAACCGGCTGCTTCGATGGTATCTTTTCTAGTTTTGATTTCTTCTCTGGTCCATACTTCACCATTGGGAACGTGGTGTAATGCGGTGACAATTCCTGTTGCTCCTGATTGGCGGATATCGCGAAGGCTTACCGGATCTTTGGGCCCATACCAGCGCATGGTTTGCTCCATTCTATAGCTCATGGAAATGGTGTTTTGGTGAATAAGTTATTGAGTTATTAGTTTGTTGTTATTTGATAGATGGGAGTTAAAAGTTAAGTCGTTAAAAGTTAAAAAATCACAGTTGATTGATACAGGTTAAGTACTATCACTTGACTAGTGACTTTTAACCATTAACCCTTAATATCCCACTCTAAACTCCCGAATAGGCGCTGAATCCTCCATCCACTGCTACGATCGTGCCAGTGACAAATGCTGAGGCATCGCTGCATAACCATTGCAAAGCTCCCAACAAATCCTCGGGTTTTCCGAACCGGTTCATTGGAGTATGAGTGATGATTTGATTGCCACGTTGAGTCAGACTGCCGTCAGCCTCGGTTAGTAAGGTTCGGTTTTGTTCGGTAAGGAAAAAACCCGGAGCAATGGCGTTGACTCTGAAAGTAGGTCCATGTTTGTGCGCTAGCTCTACCGAAAGCCACTTGGTCAGGTTATCGATCGCTGCTTTGGCTGAAGAATAGCCCATTACTCGGGTCATTGGTCGGGTGGCAGCCATCGAAGAGATGTTGAGGATATTTCCATGGCCATTTTTCAGCATCAGCGGAAGTAAGGCTTTGATGGGAAGTACCGTGCCGAGGTAATTCAGATCGATTACTTTTCTTAAAGAAGCGGTGTCCAAGTCGAGGAAGTTTTGATCAGGTCTAATTACTGCTCCGGGCATATTTCCACCTGCGGAATTGATCAGGGTATCGATCCGACCGTGCTGTGCTTCGATGACTTCTGCCATTTTCTTCAAAGAATCTTCATCGGTTACATCAGCGTAGTAGCCCCAAGCTTTTCCTCCTTTAGAATTGATCTCGCTGACTAGCTCACTTACTTTCTCAGGGCTCCTGCCAAGGATGAGTAGTTCTGCGCCTTCTTGAGCCAGATGAAGCGCCATGGTATGTCCAAGTACGCCTGTGGCACCTGAGAACGCGATTTTTTTACCTTGTAGAGAAAAGATATTCGAAGGATTCATTCTTATAGTTTGTAATTGTCAGGGGAGAAGTTGAAGTAGTTTTTGGCATTGTGGTAGCAAATATCTGAAACAAGCTTGCCTAGCCACTTTTCATCCCATGGCAATTCCCCGTTTTCTACGTCCTGACCAAAAAGATTGCAGAGAATTCTACGGAAATATTCATGTCTTGGAAATGACAAGAAGCTTCTAGAATCAGTCAACATACCGATAAAGCAGCTGATCAATCCCATATTGGAAAGGGTATTCATTTGCTTTTCCATGCCGTCTTTTTGATCCAAGTACCACCATCCTGAGCCAAACTGTACTTTCCCTTTGACAGAACCATCGTTGAAGTTGCCGATCATGGTAGCAAAAACTTCATTGTCTCGCGGGTTGAGATTGTAGATGACCGTCTGCGAAAGTTGATCCGTGGAATCGAGTTCGTTGAGGAATTTGGACAGCGCCATCGCCTGACTGAAGTCTCCGATGGAATCAAAACCTGTGTCAGGCCCTAAGACAGTAAGCATGCGAGCATTGGTATTTCTCAGTGCTCCGAGGTGAAACTGCTGCACCCAGCCTTTGGAGTGATAGAGCTTGCAAAGTTTTTTAAGCACTTTGAATTTGAAGTATTCTATTTCTTCCAGATTGGGGATATTTCCACGGAGGACTTTCTGTAAGATGCCATCAGCGGATAGCCTTGTATCGGTAGAATAGTAAAGGTTTTCCAAGCCATGATCTGAAAGCCTGCAACCATGAGAATGAAAAAATTCTATTCTCTTGGCCAACGCTTCGATCAGGGAGTCAAAAGAGTTGATTTCGATGCCTGCCACATTTCCGAGTTTTTCGAGGTAGGATTTATAAACCTCAGGGTTTTCTATGGCAAATGATTTATCTGGCCTAAAGGCAGGATACATGCCCAGTTTATGGTTTTGGCTCAAATAGGAAACGTGGTGCTCAAGGGAATCTATCGGGTCATCGGTCGTACAGACGACCTCTACATTCATTTGATCCAAAAGACCACGCGCTCGAAAATCATCTTCTTGAAGGATAGCAGAAGTTTTTTGATAAATCTCTGTTGAATTAGAGGAAGTCAAAAGATCATCTACTCCAAAATACCTACTCAATTCCATCTGGCTCCAATGATAGAGAGGATTACGCATCGTGTAAGGAAGCGTATAGGCCCATTTTTCAAATTTTTCCTGGTCTGAAGCACCTCCTGTGATAAATCGCTCATTGATACCTAGGGTGCGCATTGCTCTCCACTTATAGTGATCTCCAGCCAGCCAGATTTTACTGATGTTTTCAAACTTTCTGTTTTGGGAAATTTCCGAAGGAGGGAGGTGATTGTGGTAATCTATGATGGGAAGATGCTTGGCATAATCGTGGTAAAGGATTTTTGCAAAGTCATTCTTTAGCAAAAAGTCCTCAGAAAGAAAGGTCTTTTGGGATTGCTCAGTGATCATATTCCTGGGTTATGGGACAGGGTGTTGAGGTTACAAGGATAAATTTATTCTTTCTGAGTGGCTAATGTTTTTTAAAATACGGAAACGTTTGCAAGCATTATTTTTTAAGTAAGTGAAAAACAATTTTGATTTAGCTGAAAAAAATATGCATCTTTTTAGGACAATTAACCCAAAACAACCATGAGTGCCGGAGTAAACTTAAAAGAGTTGGCTGCAGAGCTGAAGCTTTCGCCTTCTACTGTGTCCCGAGCGTTAAATGATAGCTACGAGATCAGTGAAGCTACCAAAAAGAAGGTGATCAGTATGGCTGAGAAGCTAAATTACCAGCCAAATCCTTTTGCCAGAAGTCTGAGAGAAAATAAAAGTAAAACCATCGCAGTAGTGATTCCTGAGCGGATCAGTAGTTTTTTTTCGAAGGTGGTTGATGGAATCGAAGAAATCACTCAGCAATACGGTTATCACCTGCTGGTCTATAGTACCCATGAAGATGTAGATCGAGAGAAAAAAATCGTCAATCTTTTGATGAACGGCAGAGCTGATGCGATCATCATGTCTGTTTCCAGTCAGACAAGTGATATTTCCCATTTGAATAGACTGCACGAGAGAGGATTTCCATTGGTGTTTTTTGACAGAATTTGTGCAGACATTCCGACTACCAAGTTTATTACAAACGACTACGAAAGCGGATTTGAAGGCACCAAACACTTGATCCAACAAG
>CALRRX020000051.1:0-10676 GCA_943370675.1 Reyranella massiliensis 521
TGCCCACAGCTGGATCATGTCTTTTGAAACTGAAATAGAGGCTTTTGAAGCCTATGCAGAGGCATTTCCTGACCAGTGCGTGTTTTTGGTGGATACTTACGAGACGCTACATGGTGTGAAAAATGCGATCAAAGTCGGGGAGATTTTGCGCAGCAAAGGAAAAGAGATGATCGGAATCCGTATCGATTCCGGCGACTTGGCTTACTATTCGGTACAGGCCCGTCAGCTTCTTGATGAGGCAGGTTTTCCAAATGCCAAAATCGTGGCTTCGAATGATTTGGACGAACACATCATTTCTTCACTCAAAACCCAGGATGCTGCCATTGATGTCTGGGGTGTAGGAACCAAGCTCGTCACAGCCTTTGATCAACCTGCACTCGGTGCTGTTTATAAACTTTCGGCTGTAAAAAACTCCGAGGGCACTTGGGAACCCAAAGTCAAAGTATCCCAGCAATCTCTGAAAATCAACGTTCCGGGAATCCACAATGTCAAGCGCTACTTCAGCAATGGCAAAGCGGTTGCGGATATGATCTATTTGGAAGGGCAGGAAATCGACCCGAAAAGCGTGGTGATCATCGATCCTAATGATGCCACCCGCAGAAAGCGACTGATGCCGGCATTTTACAAAGAAGAGGACTTGCTCAAGCCGATTTTCAAACAAGGAGAAATGGTATACGAACTGCCAAGTCTTTCGGCCATTCGCGATAGGGCTGCCATTCAACTTGAGGCTTTCGACAAGACTCATAAGCGATTAATCAATCCTCACACCTATCCCGTGGGTTTGGAAGAAAATCTGCACCATTTGCGGATGGAGTTGGTTTTAAAGGCAAATAAATTTGACGATGAAGCATAAGTATTCCGATGCAGCACTCATTTTGGTGGATGTGCAACATGATTTTATTCCGGGCGGAGCCTTGGAAGTGGCTGAGGGAGATCAGATTATTCCGTTGATCAATTCTTTTCAGGGAAAGTTTGAGCATGTGATTGCTACCCAGGATTTTCATCCGGCAGATCATGGAAGCTTTGCCGCAAATCATGCAGGGAAAAATTCTTACGAACAGATTGACTTGTTTGGGCTAAACCAGACGTTGTGGCCAGTTCACTGTGTGCAGGGTACCAAAGGGGCGGAATTTCATCCAGATCTCGATCAAGATCATTGGGAGGCGATTTTCCAAAAAGGGAAAAACCCGGAAGTGGATTCTTATTCTGGTTTTTTTGACAATGCCAGAAGGGGAGATACAGGCTTGGGAGATTACCTGAAGGAAAAAGGAATCCGTAAAGTTTTTGTCTGCGGATTGGCTTTGGATTACTGTGTGAAGTTTACCGCTTTGGATGCGCAAAGCTTGGGCTTTGAAACCTTCCTCATCACGGATGCTACCCGTGCAGTAAACATAAATCCCGAAGATGGGGCAAAAGCCATCGAAGAAATGGCGGCTGCAGGCATACATATTTTAACAAGCAAAGACCTTTAATCATGTTTGAATACAACTCCGAAAAGCATTACCCGAAGGAGACAGAAAGTCGGGTGGTGATCCGATTCCAGGATTGTGATCCGCTTCGCCACCTGAATAATGCCAAGTACTTCGATTACTTTTTCAACGCACGTGAAGATCAGGTTCCCAAATTATACGGTTTGGAGATCATCGATCTGATACGCGTATACAAAGCCGCTTGGGTCGTTTACAATCATAACATCAGCTACGTCAAGCCAGCCATGGTGGGAGAGTGGGTGAGGATTATTAGCCGGGTTTTGTGGCACAATCACAATACCATCCTGGTGGAGTACTACATGACGGACGATTCCAAAACCCAATTGAAAACGGTGCTTTGGTCCACCATGCGCTATGTAACACTAGCCGAAGGGAAATCCACCGATCACTCCGGTGCAGTTCAGGACTTTCTAAAAGCTACCTCGCTCAACATGGATTTGACTAACATGGATATCCGTGATCGGGTCAAGCTGCTGAAAAGTGAATTAGAAAAGGGGAAGTAGTTTAAAAGTTAGACCTGGCAGGTTTTCAAAACCTGCCAGGTCTAGAAAATCATTCTAATATTATTGCTCTTCTCTTTCAAATCCATAATCCCGCTCGACCAGTGCAATTCGGGTTTTGAAAGCAGCATACCATTTTTCTCTCCCATACTTTTGCGCTACGAGGTGGTCCGTGTGGGTCTTCCAATTTTTGATCGCCTCGAGGCTTTCCCAATAAGAAATCGTGATACCCAATCCGTCCCGAACGCTTTCATGTCCTAAGTAACCGGGTTGCTGCTCGGCGAGTCGTACCATTTCCTCGGCCATCTCACCATACCCCTCGTCGATTTCGGTTCGAAGGTTGGTAAAAATGACGGCGTAGTAAGGTGGCTTAGGCGTAGCTGCGATCATTTTTTGTCTAGGTAAGGATAATACTCCATGTATTGGGCGGTTCGCATGGCGAGCTCTTTGCCAAAGGTGAGTTCGGTGAGATGCAAAGCCAAATCAATCCCTGCTGAAATCCCCGCAGCTGTCCAGATTCGCTGATCGCTCTGCACAAATCGGAGTTCCGGTTGGGGGATTCCTGAGGGCACAATTTCCCTCATGCTGTCGAATACCTCATGGTGAGTGCAGTAAGGTTTGTGATCTAGAAATCCGGTTTTGCCAAGGATTCGAGAACCCGAGCACACGCTCATGGTCCAGGAGGATTGAGCGGTGAGCTTGCTGATTTGGTCTAAAACTTCCCTTTGTTGGATTACTTTTTTGGTGCCGTCACCGCCGGGGATTACTAAAAAGTCCAGATTTTCCAGATCGGACAATCTAAAATCAGTTTTGATAGTCAGCCCGTTTTTGGCTATGATCGTTTTTTTGTCAGCTGAGGCCACACGGATCTTCAGGAGTTTGTAGCCAGAAAGTTGATTGGCTACCGAGAATACTTCAAACGGTCCGGCAAAGTCAAGGACCTCCATGTCATCAAAGGCAAAAATTCCTAGGGTTTTCATAGTTTCTGAAAGATTAGAAGTTGGTTTGGTTACAGTTCAGCTTGGTGTTAAAGGTACCAAAAAGTACTTCGGCATGATTCAAAATCGAATTGATTCCTCTTTTCAATTAAAGAACGAGATATAAATTTTAGGTTGCTAGGTCTGTTCAGCGGTAATTAGTATTTTGAAGTATTCGTTTTAATTCGAGTTATGAAAAAGTGTTATTTGGTTTTAGTTCTATTGATAGTTGTTTTTTCTTGTAATCTAGACCAAGTAAGAGATCAAGAAGTAAGTGTTAAGGTCGATTACCTAGAATATTTAGAGATTAATCCTGGTGGTTTGGAAGTTAGGATCATTGGTGACCAATCTTTAAAGGAAACCCTAATTGATGCGAGGCTGGTCAGAGAAAATGAATTTAGTCCCTTGCTGAGAGTCAATCGGCAGTTTGGTCGAATAGTCCTTGACTTGGACAACATCCGCAACAATGTCAATCCCACTGCAGGTTTAATTGAAATCAAAACTCCCGGCAATTTAGAATTCAAAATAGCGGGTGGTATCGGTAAAATCTCGATCGCTAATTTGGAAACAAAACGTATTCAGATCGATCATAAGTCAGGAGAAATTACACTCCAAAATATCAAAGCGAATGAACTTTTGGTCATGCAAAATGCAGGTATATTCTCTTCTAATCAGATCGAAAGTGAGGACTTTTTTGTGAATCTACTGGGTGGTTTAGGTAGTATTCAGAATTGTAAAGGAGTACTAGGAGTGTTTACAGAGGGTGGAAAGATAACTGTGCAGAATGTGGAGACGATGAGCCTTGCTGCCGCCAACAGTCCGGGGGGATTAGTTTCTATCCAACAGGTAGGCCGACTTTCAGCTGCATCTGCGGGCAGGGGAGAAGTAAAAGGTGAAAATGTGGGACTTGCTAATCGCGTTGAGCTCAATGCCGCAGGTGGCACAGTTACACTTCAGACGCCAACTGATTTGTCGCGGTATGGATTTTTGTTCAACATGAGTCCGGGGTCAGTTGGAGTTGGAGGTAGAGTGTTCAATTCCTCTGTCTCTGATTTTAGTGATGGTCAACCCTTGATGTTTGGAAGCCTTTATGGTGGGTCTGTTATGGTAAGAAATTAAACAATAGGCTTTTGGCTTGTTTTTTTTGATAGTTGACCATTTCTTCTTACCGAGTGATCAGATGCTTATTTACAAAACTGTTCAGAGATTGAGCTTTTTTCTGATTATTTATCAATAAAAATTAAATGTTATTATCATTTTGAAAAATTAAATTTATATTTCGAAGTTTTCTTGAATCTATGATTTCATTTCTGAGTCTTATCACCCTCTTTTTACGGCTTTCCTTGGCGATCCAAGGAGGACTTGGTGTATACTCAGTTCAAGATTATTCTAAAGACCAACTTCATTGTCAAACTAATTCTCCAACTCAAGCAACCCTCCATTCAGATCCAACTTGGATTGAGGGAAATATTAGCTTGGTCAGAAAGCTCGAAAATGAAGAACGGGTAGAATCTGAAGGTGATTCGTTTTTAGATTTTTACACCGATTTATCTTTTGAATTTCTTTCTACAGCCCATGAATTAGTACCAAACTCTGAATTTGGCACCAAGGCAATTCGGGGCAGTCTTCCTCCTCTTTACGACATTTTTCAAACCTGGAAAATCCATCTGAGCTAAGCTAAGACCAGTTGGTCAGCTTTTCCCGAAACCTCATGTTACGGGACTTTGGTCTTTGCACAAGATCATGACACTTACTCAGATTGACATTTTATGAAACATCATACCAAGCCGGGCGCTTTGGGTATGGATGAAATCCTGCATGAACTCAGGCATTTTCTTCCTGCGCAAGCCCCGTTGAAGGACTTCGTCCATCACAATACCCTACATGCATTTCAGCATTTGCCTTTTTTTCAGGCATTAAAGCAAGGCCATAGCCAATTTGGCTATCAGGGATTCCTTTCTCTGCAAGAGTACCGACAGCTGTACCGAGAAGGGAAGATTAAAGGAAACATCATCAAAAAAGTGCTTGAGGAGCACTTTGACAAGGAGGCCAATGACTGGCTGGTTAAGCTGCTCGATGAGTCCGTAGAATCCTACTCAGATCCTAAAATCGGAAAGTTTCGTGGGCATTGGAGATCAGATTATCATTTCAATCTCAACAAGGTCACGCATCCGTTTTTGTTTAGGTTGATTGCCGCCTACCTCGATCAAGGGATTTCAATATGGTCATTTCCGGTAGAGGCCAAAGGTTTTTTGGACTCTGTTCGCAGCCTTCATAAGGAAAGCCTGTCTCCACTTGTACGTTCCAAAAGAGCACAATCACTCCTGATGAAAGACCAATTGGAGCTTTCGGAGCTCCTGGAAATACTTGTCGGAGACACTGATTCTTACGGATGGTACCTATTTGACCAGCAGTTTGCACACCCAGGCTGGTCGGGGATGGTCTCTGTCTTGGAGTCGCAGCCTGAATCCTTATTGGATGCCAAGCCGATCACGCTGGAGGACGTCATCAAATTTGAATGTTTGCTCGAAATCGACGCCTTGGACCAGAAATTCGGCGAAAACTGGAGTCCACTGGGAATTCGCTTCCCGCATGCTACCGATGAACTTTTTACCACGAGTCTTTTCGAAGAGGCAGATTTGGTTCTACAATGCTGGCAAGAGGCTTTTGAGTGGAGCTATTACGATGAGGTGTTGGCGGGAATTGCGGCCGTATCTCCTCAAGTGCTCACCCCAGATGCCCCAAGTTTTCAGGCTTTGTTTTGCATCGATGACCGGGAATGCAGTACGCGCAGGCATTTGGAATACATCGATCCATCTTGTGCAACCTACGGGACTCCGGGATTCTTCAATGTGGAATTTTACTTCCAACCTGAATACGGAAAGTTTCACACCAAATCCTGTCCTGCTCCTGTCACTCCTAAATTCCTGATCAAAGAATCGGCTAATCATAAAAAGCTGGCCAAGGATGTTCACTTTCACCAAAACAGCCACTCGCTGGTAAGAGGTTGGCTGAGCGCTCAGACGTTGGGTTTCTGGTCTGCACTCAAGCTGGTGGGGAATGTCTTACGCCCGAGTTCCTCTGCCTTGGAAGTATCCAGTTTCAAACACATGGATCCCAAAGGTACCTTGACGATTGAATATCAAGGATTGGAAGAAAATGGACTTCAAGTAGGCTTCAAAGTGGAGGAAATGGCAGATCGGGTGGAAGGTTTGCTCCGAAGCATCGGTCTTTTGGAAAACTTCTCCTCGCTGGTTTACCTGGTAGGTCATGGTGCTTCTAGTATCAACAATACACACTACGCAGGTTACGACTGTGGAGCGTGCTGTGGAAGACCGGGATCGGTCAATGCCCGAGTGGCAGCTCACATGGCTAACCATGCTGAAGTAAGAAAGGTACTTGCCGATCGGGGAATTGTGATTCCGGAAGGGACTCAGTTTCTCGGAGGACTTCATGACACGACCAAGGATGAAATCGTATTCTTCGACGAGGAGATTCTTTCTGCTTCCAATCAAGCCTTGAATGCATCGCATCAGCAGAAGTTTGCAAAAGCTTTGGATATCAATTCACTAGAGCGAGCAAGGAGATTTGATACACTCAAGAAAAATAAGCCGCTAGCCGGACTTCATGAAGCGGTGAAAAAGCGTGCTTTTTCCCTCTTTGAACCTCGTCCGGAATACAACCACGCGACCAATGCGCTGTGCATTGTGTCCCGAAAATCCACCATCAAAGGTCTCTTCTTTGATCGTCGGGCATTTCTGAATTCTTACGATTACAGAAAAGACCCGCAGGGAAAAGCGCTTGCCAAAATCCTCGGAGCTGCTGCACCGGTGTGTGGAGGGATCAATCTGGAGTATTACTTCTCCCGAATGGATCCTGATCGACTAGGTGCAGGCACCAAGCTCCCTCACAATGTGATGGGACTGATCGGTGTAGCAAATGGTGCAGACGGGGACTTGCGAACAGGTTTGCCTTATCAAATGGTGGAAATCCATGACCCAATCCGGCTCATGATGATCGTGGAGCAGTATCCTGATTTGGTGCTTGAGGTATTGAAGTCCAATCCGGCAACCTACGAATGGGTGAAAAATTACTGGGTACACTTTGTGGTCATTGATCCCAAGACCCGTGCATTGCTTCGCTTCAAGGATGAATGCTTTGTGGAATACACACCGGAATCTCACGTCGATCACCTCGATCACTTGCAGGACAAGCTCCTGAGCACCAAAGAAAATCTTCCAGTTTACTTAATCGACTCACTCTGATGGAACTCGCATTGTGGATTCAGTTCATGATAGGGATACCTCTCGTGGGCTTTTTGATCAGTTTAGTGGTTCCTGAGCGTAAGGAAAAGTTGCTTTCCAGAGTGGCTTTCTATACCGCGGGGATCAATTTGGCCAGTATTCTGGTATTCTTGGTTTTCTGGGCAGGTGTGGGTTTTCAGGCGCTCAACCTCAAAGAATTTGTTCTTTTCAAGACTGATCATTTCGAGTTTTTGATTGACTTCTTCTTTGATAGAGTTGGAGCAGTGTATGTGGTGGTAGGTGCGGTTTTGACTTTCCTGATCACCTTTTACAGCAGATACTATCTGCACCGTGAAAGTGGTTACAAGCGCTTCTTCAATACCGTTCTCTTCTTCTACTTGGGTTTCAACATTACTGTCTTGGCGGGAAATTTCGAAACGCTCTTCGTAGGATGGGAGATTTTGGGATTGTCATCTTTCTTGTTGGTGGCGTTTTACAGAGAAAATCTTCTTCCCACCCGAAATTCCATCAAGGTCTTTTCGATCTACCGAATCGGTGATGTGGGATTGATCCTTGCCATGTGGGCGAGTCATCACCTCTGGCATGAAAATGTCACCTTTCTGAAGCTTAGCAATGCGGAATTGGTTTCCGAGCATTTGGTGGGTCATACAGGCATCGGGTTGTTCATAGCCTTGATGCTACTCCTTGCGGCAGCAGCTAAGTCAGCACAGTTTCCATTTTCCTCTTGGTTGCCTCGGGCAATGGAAGGTCCGACACCTTCTTCGGCGATTTTCTACGGCTCACTTTCGGTGCATTTGGGAGTGTTTCTTCTGCTTCGAACTTTCCCTTTCTGGGAAAATCAACTGACGGTTCGTGTCCTGATAGGCTTGATGGGTTTGACCACAGCGATCGTTTCTACGATGATTGCGCGGGTGCAAACCTCCGTCAAAACCCAAATCGGCTACGCTTCGCTCACCCAAATCGGGATCATGTTTATTGAGGTGGCGGCAGGATTGGAGGTCTTGGCCTTGATTCACTTTATGGGAAATGCCTTTTTGAGAACCTATCAGCTCTTGGTATCTCCTTCGGTAGTAGCATACCTTATCCGAGAGCAGTTTTATGGCTTTGAGCCAAAACCAAAACAAGTTGAAAGCTCGTGGATGAATCGTCTCAGAATATCCTTTTATGTCTGGAGCTTGAAAGAGTGGAACCTCGACCGCTTCATCAATAAGGTGGTCTTTAATCCCCTCAAAAAGCTGGGACACAAACTCGATTTCCTGAGCTATCGCACCGTGTTGCTCTACTTCGTACCGAGCTACCTTTTGGGATTGTATCTTCTGGTGACAGGGTATCAACTGCCGGTTTTCGTGCATAGTGTCCTACCCACAGCCTTTGCATTCATTGCCTTGATGATGGTGCTGAAGTCCTTTACTGAGCGCAAATCAGCCAGACTGGCGTGGACCATGTTGCTAATGAATCACTTCTGGATGGTCTTGGCGATCGCTGAAAATGAAAATTTCTCTTACCTCGAGATTGGCATGTACCTCAGTGGAGTGATTGTATTTGGCCTTGCAGGCCTGTTTATCATCTCATGGATGAAAGGTCACCTCGGACAATCTGGTCTTTTTGATTACCAAGGCTATGTGAAGCGATATCCTGTGTTGGCCTTTCTATTTCTCCTGAGTGTCTTGGGATTGATGGGATTTCCGATCAGCCCTACCTTCATCGGGGAGGACTTGCTCTTTAGCCACATTCACGAAGATCAGTACCTGCTGGCGTTTTTGGCAGCCTTGACATTTGTGATGGAAGGAATAGCCGCAGTGAGAATTTTCGCAAGGCTGTTTTTAGGATTTAAGCGAGCAAAGGGAGAATCTCTTCCAATCACTACCAGCTAAGGGTTTAACGCTGTTAACAGCAACTTCAAAATTCATCATTACCTAATCGATCATTTGGGAGCTCTTCCCGATAAACATATTTCAATCATGCAAACAACATCAAAAATCCAAGTGCCCAAAGACGGTTGGGCCGGACTAAAAGAAAACTTCTCCGCAGATATGACTGCGGGATTTGTGGTATTTCTACTTGCAATGCCTTTGAGTTTGGGTATTGCCAAAGCTTCTGATTTCCCACCCATCATGGGATTGATTACAGCCATCATCGGGGGTATGGTGGTGAGTTTGATTTCAGGTTCCAAATTGACGATCAAAGGTCCCGCAGCCGGACTGATCGTGGTCGTAGCCGGTGCGGTAACTGACTTTGGAGGAGGAGAGATTGGCTGGAAACTGGCACTTGGTGCCATGGTGATCGCCGGGATTCTGCAAGTTGGCTTTGGCTTTCTCAAGCTGGGTAAACTTGCCGATATCTTCCCACTATCAGCGATTCACGGGATGCTGGCCGCGATTGGGATTATCATCATTGTGAAGCAAATCCCGGTGCTTTTGGATGTTAATCCAGAGCTATACAAGGGATTGAGCATAGTCTCCATGATTACGTCGATACCTACCTTCTTTGCCAATTTTGATCCTCGTGCGACCATGATCGGGGTTTACAGCTTGGCGATTATGCTGGGTTGGCCTTACATCAAGGATTTCAAATTGGGAAAAATCCCTGCTCCTCTGATGGTATTGATTGTGGCTATTCCTTCCGAATTGGCCATGGATTTTGCCCATACCGAACCCGCGTATGCCTTGCTTCAAATTGGCAGCTTGACTGATAACCTGAATTTCAATGCTGACTTTTCAGGGTTTGCGCAGCCTGGCGTGTTTATCAAGTATGTGATCATGTTTGCCTTGGTGGGTTCACTTGAGTCTCTTTTGACTGTGAAAGCCATCGATCTGGCGGACCCTTTCCGCAGGAAATCAGACAATAACAAAGACCTTATCGCTGTCGGTGTGGGAAATACCCTTAGTGCCTTCTTGGGTGGTCTTCCGATGATCTCTGAAGTGGCTCGTAGCTCTGCCAATGTGAATCAGGGTGCTAAAACCCGTTGGGCTAACTTCTTCCACGGGTTATTTATCCTCGTATTTGTCTTGATTGCTACACCGGTGATCGAGATGATTCCCAATTCCGCTTTGGCGGCCATGCTGATTACCGTAGGGATCAAACTGGCACATCCTAAGGAATTTGTCAACACCTTTAAAATCGGAAAAGAGCAATTGGCGATCTTCTTGGTGACTATTGTCTTTACCCTTGTGGAAGACTTGTTGATCGGTATTGCTGCGGGTATTTTGCTTAAAGTGATCCTTCACCTGATCAATGGTGCTTCGCTGAAAACCCTCTTCAAAGCACCGATTTTGGTTTCCTCTAATGGCAATGACTACCTCGTGGAGATCGAAGAAGCGGCAGTGTTTTCCAATTTTCTCACCATCAAGAAAAAGCTGGAAGAGATCCCTTCAGGATTTAATCTGACCATCGACTTGAAAAACACCAAGCTCGTAGATCACTCGGTCATGGAAAATCTACACC
>CALRRX020000052.1:0-10615 GCA_943370675.1 Reyranella massiliensis 521
CATGGAGACATTGTTTACAGCTTTACCGTCTACTGTGATAATGATATCACCTTCTTTAAGACCTGCTGCTTTACCTGCTGAGTTTTCATTAACCCCCCCAACGTACACCCCTTGGTCTACAGGGAATTTTTTATCCAAGTAATCTGCCAATTCAGGGCTAACGCTTTGGATCGAAACTCCAAGCAATCCTCTTTGCACAGAGCCATACTTCATCAAGTCGTCCATCACCTTTTTCACCAAAGTACTTGGTACCGCAAAAGAATAGCCTGCGAAAGTACCTGTATTGGAAGCAATGGCAGTATTAATACCGATCAACTCACCTGCAAGGTTAACAAGTGCACCACCTGAGTTACCCGGATTAACCACGGCATCCGTCTGCAAGAAAGACTCAACCTGAAGGTTATTTTCGACATCTCGTAGGATATTTATATTTCTCGCTTTCGCAGAAATAATCCCTGCCGTCACAGTAGAGTTTAAGTCAAAAGGGTTACCTACAGCGAGGACCCACTCCCCGATTTTAGTCTGATCTGAATCACCAAATTTCACAAACGGTAAGTTGTCCGCTTCAATCTTTAGCAAAGCCAAGTCTGTCGTCGGATCTGTACCAATGATGGTAGCTTCATACCGCTTATTGTTGTCCAGTGAAATATCCACTTTTGTGGCTCCTTCAATCACGTGATTGTTGGTCACGATGTAGCCATCAGGTGAAATAATCACCCCAGAACCCGTGCTCATTGGCATAGAGCCACCACCTTCACCTTGTCCGCGGTCGCCTCTTGGATCGGGGATTCCAAAAAACTCCTGAATCGGGTCACGCTGTGATCTTGGAGTATAAGCAACTTGGCTTTTCACATGGACCACCGCAGGGGTAACAAGCTGTGCAGAGGCCACAAAATTGATCCCATCGGGAATGGTAAAGTTTTCGTCTGAAAGCATATTGACGAAGCTTGCTTGTTGCTTTTCGTCAAAGGTACCTGCGTTTTGAGGTTGGATTAGAAAACTCACTCCCGCCAATGCTACTACTCCGCCTATCAAGGCTGCCAGAAGTATTCCCAGAAAGAACTGTCTCTTACTCATAGTTATCGTTTTCTTAAATATGTTTTATACTGCAAATTTTCTATCCTTTAGACTTAATTTGAAAGCTTTTGGATATATCAAAGCTCTCAAATTAACAAGAATTAACCGCTTTTAGCCCGGATAATAAGAATAACAAAAATAAAGAGAGCGGGTTTTTCCGCTCATCCTTTATTTGACTTCAATTACAGCCTTTGCAAGTTTCTTTTCTCTTTTTGGCAAGTTCAGAATCAAGATTCCGTTTTCATAGGAGGCTTCGATTTGATCTGTAAGCACGTCTTCAGGCAGAAAGAATGATCTGCTAAAACTACCGAACTGTGTTTCCACACTGTGATAGGTTTTTCCTTCTCTTTTTTCTTCCATTTTCCGCTCTCCGGAAACGGTGAGTTTCCCATCAATAAGGTTAATCTTAAAATCTGATTTTTTCACACCAGGTACCGCAAGTTGGATGGTGTAGGATTTTTCATCTTCTGTGATATCCACCGCAGGAGTAAACTGCTTCAAGGCAGCACTCATAGAGTCTGTGAAGAATCTGTCTAGCATACCGCTGAAACTTGCCGGAATCTGAGGGTCGAAGTGATTGTATTTTACCAGTTTCATAGTTGTGTTGGTTTTGTTTTACAACGCTGATCAGATAAATACCATACCACTCGCGGGTTTGAGTCATTTTGGCTGAATAAGAAGGATTTTCAGATAAAAATTCAGTCAAAATGGCTTTCAAAAACACCAAACATATTGGTAGACTGAAAAATTTACACCCTTATTAGAGGAGTATTAAAAGTAAAAATCCCCCGAATCATGCGATCCGGGGGATTTCCTTTGCTAAAACATTCTGTAGAATATATTAGGCCTTTTTGACGTTGATGGCGTTGGGTCCTTTTTTACCATCTTTGATGTCGTAGGTAACTTTGTCGTTTTGAGCAACTTTGTCAACTAACCCAGTGGCGTGTACAAAGATGTCACCCTGAGTATCGTCATCAACGATAAATCCGAAACCTTTGGCTTCATTGTAAAATTTTACTGTTCCGGTAAACATAATGAATTGTGATAAATTGTAATTGAAAGTGCTCTAAATGTAAAGATTTGATTAAAAAAAACAAAATAATCGTTTTTTTTCTGCCAAAATGAAGAAAATAATTTTGATCCGTCATGCCAAATCCGCTTGGGATAATCCTTGGCTTAGCGACCATGATCGGCCGCTTGCTGAGCGTGGGCTTCATGACGCACCCATCATGGCCAAAAGGCTAAAAAAGAGAAAGATACATCCTGAAATCATCCTTTGCTCCACTGCAATCAGGGCAGTAGAAACTGCAAAAATCATCGCAAAAGAACTCGAATTTCCTGATTCAGAAATCACATTTGAGGAAAATCTTTACCATGCCTCACCAAATAAAATTCTGAAATACATTCATCTGCAAAAAGACTCAAAAGACACTCTTATTGTAGTGGGACACAATCCTGGGTTCAACGAGCTTATCGAATACTTAGGAGGCAAATTGGATAATCTTCCTACTTCGGGACAGTTTGGCTTTTTGTTAAAATCTGATTTTTGGAGTGATCTTGGACCAAAAACAGCAGAAGTTTGGTTTGTAGATTTTCCCAAGAAAAAGCATTAGAACTTCCTGACATCCTGAACCACCTCTGGAAACAATTCGGGATTTTGGATCAGGTAAAAAATTTTGGAAGCTACTTCTTCTGGTGTACTTAGGAGACCTTCCGATTTATATCCTACAAATCGATCCAATGCCGGAAAATCATCTTGATCGGCCTGCCTGATTTCGGATTGCATCGCAGTATCGACAATTCCGGGAGATAAGGAAAAAACACTAAAGCCCAAACCTTTCAGTTCGTCGCTTGCCACTTGGGAAAACATGGCTAAGCCTGCTTTACTGGTACAATACTCTCCCCAACCTGAAAGCGGCTTGTGGGCTGCACCTGAACTGATATTACAGATGATTTTCTGACCTTCTATTTGACCGTATGCCTTTACAAATGCATCCATCAGGATCATCGGTGCGACAAGGTTCAAATTAAGCGCCCGTTGAATTCCTTTGGGATTCAGCTTTCCGACAGGTTTCACCTCTCCGATCCAGCCTGCATTATTGATCAATACGTAGCGATCAAACCTCTCCTTGGGAAAAAATTTAGTCAACTGTGATTCCACGGCATTCAAATCGCTGAGATCAAGCGTCCACTCCTTAATCTTAGGATGATTGATTTCCAAACTTCCTCTCGAAATAGCTATGATTTGGACGTCTTCCAGCTCGCAGAATTTATCCAAAATAGCATGCCCTAGCCCTTTGGTATGCCCTGTTAGAATCAAAAGAGTTTTCATTTCTTGAAACTAGGTCTCAATTTCCTTTAACTCCCATTATAAAATGTATTGTGACAGGTCTCTGTTTTTGACCAAAGTACTCAATCGCTCCTGAACCATTTCTTTGGTTACCATGATTTTGGAATTAGGCTCGATCATGTCCGGTACTTCAAATAGAAAATCATTGAGCAAATGGCTCATGACCGTATGAAGACGACGTGCACCAATATTTTCGACTTCCTGATTAATAAGGAAAGCCAAATTTGCCACCTCGTCAACCGCCTCATCTGTGAAGGAAAGTGATACCTGCTCAGCTTCAAAAAGCGCCTCGTACTGCTTAGTTAAGGCATTTTTAGGTTCTTTTAAAATCCTCTTAAAATCCTCCTGAGTCAAGCTTTGAAGCTCAACTCTGATCGGAAATCGTCCCTGAAGCTCAGGGATCAAATCCGAAGGCTTGCTCACATGAAATGCTCCTGCGGCTATAAATAAAATATGGTCCGTGTTGATCACCCCATATTTGGTATTCACACTTGATCCTTCCACGATAGGAAGCAAATCCCGCTGCACTCCCTCGCGACTTACATCAGGTCCACCTCCACCTTTCCCGGATTTGGAAGCAATTTTATCAATCTCATCGATGAATATAATCCCGTTATTTTCTGCCAGTCGAATCGCTTCCTCTTTGACTTCGTCAAAGTCAATCAGCTTGGACATCTCCTCTTCCAAAAGGACCTTTCGAGCTTCGGCTATGGAAAGTTTTCGCTTTTTGGTCTTCTTAGGCATCATGCCTGATATCATATCCTGAAGGCCTGCCATACTTGCATCGTCCATCATGCCATTGCCGATCATGCCGATGCCAACCGGAGAAGATGCTTTTACATTGATTTCAATCTTTCGCTCGTCAAGTTCGCCATTTCGGAGCTTTTCACGGAAGCGGTCACGGGTACGTTCATTGAGTTCAGAGTCTGAATTAGGCTCAGATTCCAATTCAGGATTTATCGACATTGGCCTGGTAAAACCGGCGCTTTTCACAGGAGGAATCAAAATATCCAAGATTACTTCCTCCACTGCATCAGCAGCTTTGACCTTGACCTCCTCTTTTTTCACATCCCTTACCAAGTGGACACTTTGTTCCACCAAGTCACGAACCATACTTTCTACATCTCTTCCCACGTAGCCCACCTCAGTAAATTTTGAAGCTTCTACTTTGGTAAATGGAGCTTGAGCGATTTTGGCCAGTCGACGGGCGATTTCGGTTTTACCAACCCCTGTACTTCCGATCATCAGGATGTTGTTTGGCACGATGTCCTTTTGGATATCAGACTTCACCATCATCCTGCGAATCCTATTGCGAAGTGCAATGGCCACATTCCTTTTGGCGTCTTTCTGACCGATGATGTATTTGTCCAGCTCTTCGACGATCTGTCTTGGAGTGAGTGACTGAATGGAGTTCATGTTGTAGTGGTTAGGTAAAATGAACCGAAGTTGGTTTGTGAAAAGATAAAAAGAGGCTTCCTCTTGGCAAGAGGAAGCCACCTACTGAGAATGTATTAATCTGTGTTTTTTGTTTCAGAAGTGAAAGTAAACTTCAAAGGGTCTTCTACTTTGACTTTGGTCAAAGCGATTTCGAGCACTTCGTCTACCTTTTCTACAAAATGAAACTCGATTCCCTTGATGTATTGCGCATCGATCTCTTCGATATCGCGTTTGTTTTTCTTGCAAAGGATAATCTCTTTGATTCCTGCACGCTTCGCCGCCAGAATTTTTTCCTTGATTCCGCCCACAGCCATGACTTTACCAATTAGGCTTATTTCACCTGTCATGGCCACTTTCGCCTTTACCTTTCGCTGGGTATACACCGAAGCCATGGCTGTAAGCATGGTAATACCAGCTGACGGTCCGTCCTTTGGCACTGCACCCGCAGGTACGTGAATGTGGAGATCGTATTGGTCAAAGACACGGTGATCAATTCCAAGCTTTTCAGCTTTGGATTTGAGGTAAGAGAGTGCAGTCATGGCAGACTCCTTCATCACATCACCCAGCTGACCGGAAAGGGTAAGCTTCCCTCTTCCCTTGCTCAAGCTGGATTCGATAAAGAGAATTTCACCTCCTACACTGGTCCAAGCCAAACCTGTGACCACTCCGGCCACACTGTTGTCCTGGTAGATTTCTTTGTCAAAAATCTCAGAACCCAAAATCTTTCTCACAGCTTCAGGAGAGATCTTGTGGTCGTATTCCTCCTCCATCGCGATAGACTTGGCAATGTTACGGATGACTTTTCCGATCGCACGCTCAAGGCTTCTGACACCTGATTCGCGGGTGTAATCTTCAATAATTTTGATCAAAGCCGCTTTGTCAAAAGAAACATCTTTGGTCTTCAATCCATGTTCTTTTCGCTGCTTGGGCACCAGGTGCTTTTTGGCTATCTCCAATTTTTCTTCCTGAGTATATCCAGTCACCTCGATAATTTCCATTCGATCACGGAGTGCCGGCTGAATGGTATCCAAGGAGTTAGCAGTAGCGATAAACAAGACCTTGCTCAGGTCATATTCTACCTCAAGGTAATTGTCCAAAAAGGTGCTGTTTTGCTCAGGGTCAAGCACCTCCAAAAATGCAGAGGAAGGATCTCCTCGGAAATCCGAAGAAAGCTTATCAATCTCATCCAGCACGTAGACTGGATTGGAGATTTTCACCTTTTTCATGTTTTGGATGATCTTACCAGGCATCGCACCTACATAAGTTTTACGATGTCCACGGATTTCGGCCTCGTCGTGAAGACCACCCAATGACATTCTGATGTATTTTCTACCCAATGCTGAGGCAATGGACTTTCCAAGGGAAGTTTTTCCTACACCTGGAGGGCCGTAAAGGCAAAGTATTGGGCCTTTGAGGTCATTTTTAAGTTTTAAAACAGCGAGGTACTCAATGATTCGATCCTTTACTTTTTCCAAACCAAAGTGATCTGAATCTAGAATGGTTCGCGCATGCTTCAGGTCGAAATTATCCTGAGTAAACTCATTCCAAGGCAACTCAACCATTGTTTCGGCGTAGTTGAGCGCAATAGGATACTCCGCAGCCGAAGGGTTGATTCGAAGGATTTTGTCCAGCTCTTTTTCAAAATGCTTCTTAACCTCCGCAGGCCAGTTTTTCTTTTCTCCTCGGGCACGAAGATCTTCTACTTCTTTCTCAGGGCCTTCTTCACCTAATTCTGTCTGAAGGACCTTCATCTGCTGACGAAGGAAATAATCCCGCTGCTGCTGATCGATATCGGTATGGACTTTCTTTTGGATTTCAGATTTCAGCTCCAGCATCTGGATGTCTTTCATCATGAATTCCAATAAAAGCGTAGCTCGCTCCACTCCATCGTTGATCTCGAGCAGACGCTGCTTGGACTCTACAGGAGCGTTGATGTTGGAAGAGAGAAAATGGGTCAGAAATGGTGTGTTGTCAATATTATCTAGAGCCACCTGAGCTTCTCTCGGTATCTCTGGATTGAGATGGAGGATTTTGGTCGCGGCATCCTTGAGCGACTCCTCGAGGGCTTTGATTTTTTTGGAGTTTTTGGGAAAATTCTCCTCAAGAAAATCCACTTTGGCAATAAAGTAAGGATCATCCGTCACCTGCTCGCGGATTTTGAATCGCTTTTTACCCTGAATAATGATCGTAGTATTTCCATCTGGAAGCACAATCATTTTGATGATCTTAGCTAGGGTACCTACCTGATAGATATCTTCCCACGTGGGATCATCATGATTTGGATTGATCTGAGCGCAAACTCCAATGAGCTTATTGCCCTTTTGGGCTTTCTTGACCAAGCGTATGGAGCGCTGTCTTCCTACTGTGATAGGAATGACTACTCCTGGAAATAAAACGGTATTGCGGACCGAAAGAATCGGAATTTCTTCCCCAAACTCTTCTTTACCGGGCTCATCCTCTTCCTCATCGGTAATCAACTGGATCAGATCTCCTTCACCGGCATAGTCACCATGCATGAGATTTTGGAATAATGAATTTTCGAATTGGCTCATATAGACAGATTGACAGCAGGGCTGTCAGGAAATAGCTAAAATAAAAGAAGAACCTTCAATTTCCGAAGGTTCTTCCAAAAGGTTCAATAGAGGTGCCAAAAGGAAAGCTAGCCAATTTGGCAGAGCATTAACTGGTTATTTTAGGTATACTGACCAAAAATTCTGTAAACTCCCCTTCCTTGGATGATGCCTTGATTTCACCTCCCAATTTTGTGATCATTCGCCTTACTATAGACAACCCCAGACCAGTACCTGGTCTACCGGAAACATTGGATGCTCTCTTGAATGGCGTGAATAGTTTATCCATATCCTTTTCCGGAATCCCAATTCCGTAATCCTTGATCCTAAAATAAACCTGGTTTCCAACAGAATTTACCTCAAACTCAATAGGAAGGGATTTATCCAGGTACTTGATCGAATTACCCAGCAAATTGGTAAAAATATGATGAAGCAGATCTTTGTCTGAATCGATGACCACACCTTCATCAGGAATCATAAGAAGGACATTCGAGTCTGAGTTTTTCGAATCTTTGACTTCTGTGATTAGTTCTTCCAAATAAGGTTTGAGGTTAAAAGGCTCCATTTTAACCTCAAACTCATCGCTTTGTACTCTCTCGTAAAGCAATAAATCATCCAACATACCGACCAATCGAGTGATGTTTCCTCTGGCGTTTTGGACGATAGTTTTGAACCTGAACTGCAAATCTTCTTGCGTAATTCTAGAATAAAGCAAAGAAATCAACTCTATCGAACTGGAGATATTAGAAAGGGGCGTTCTGAACTCGTGAGAGGTCATGTGCATTAGTTGCTCACGCAATTCTTTCAAATTCTTCTCTTTATCCAGATTTTCTCTTGTCTGCTCTAAGACTTGGTATTCGCTGGTAATATCGAGGAGAACCCCCTTGAGAATTATCCCACTTTTTTTATCAGGAATCACTCGGGCTATGATCCGCACTATTCTACGGTCACCTTCAAGATTGGTGATGTCAAATTCTTCTTTGAAAAACTCGTTGGAATCTGAATATGCCGCAATAATTCTCTGGAGTTTTTCTTGTTGTGCTTGGTCGATCAGCTCGGCAAGTGACACTTTGGATGAAGACCCTTGTTCAGACTTGATCGCCAAGAGCTTAAAGATAATATCTGAAATTTCCAGCAATTCAACTTTTCCATCAGGTTTTAGGGCTACTTCAAAGGTCCCTATTTGGGCTATCTGAAATGATTTATCTACCAGTATTTTAAGCTCTTTATTCTTGCGGTTTAGGTAAATAACCCTAAGGAAAAGGATAAGAATAAAGAAAGTAAACACTCCGCCAAGAATACTTAACAGCATCACGGTTGAGAGCCTCGAATTCAATTCTTCATTTTCGATTTGAAATCCTCTGTAAAGAGTAAGTTCTGCAGAAAAGTTCTTCGACTGTTCTACTTTTCTACTTTCCAATTCCGCTTCAAATCCCTCTTTCTCCCAAAAAATCCTGTTGGAGTTGTAATAATCTTCTTTGACCTCATAAATCTTGATCAAATCAACGTAAATCTGCCGAGTCAATGATTCGGACAGATAAATCGCATCTGAAGAAAGCCCTTGTTTAAGGACATTAATTGCTTCTTCTACTTTGCCTTCCTCCTCGTACATTTTAGCGAGGAATAAGGTGGATTCAAAAAATGCAACAAAGCTTTCTTGAGCTTTATTAGAATAGTAATAGTCTAAAGATTCTTGGAAATACTGCTTTGCTTTCGTGTAGTCACCTTCCAAATAAGCTATTTTACCTCTCAAGCCCTGAGTCACACCAAATCCTGGAACGTCCTCTTTCTTTGTTTTTAGATTCTCGGCGATTTCAAGGAAATACTTGGTAGAATCCAAATTTGGAAAAGCAGAATATGAAAATGCCAGATTAAAAGCAGCTACCCTTACCCTATCAGGCTTATTGAGCCGAGAATAGATTTCATAAGCATTTCGATAAGGACCGATTGCTTGAACCGTGTCCCCCATGTAGATAAAAAGACTACCATTGGTATTTTCTATATCGGCAAGTCCGGCATCATCTCCTAACTCAACATAAATCTCTTTCGCTTTTTGAATATAATCCTTCGTAAGCACAAAATTGCGCGCTTGAACAGAGGCAAGGGCAAGAAGGCGGTAGCTATTAGCCAAGCCTTTCTGATAGGAGGATTCTTGAGATTTGTCCAAAAGTTCCAATGTCAAAGCCAAAGACTTTTGTGGGTCAATTCTCGATAAATCCCTGGCCTGTATGGAAAGTGAATCTAACAACTCAATTTCTCTCTCAGAAGGGCCTCCTAACCGTTTTTCAATCTGATCATAGTTCAGTAGAAGAATGAAAAATGAAAAGAACAATCCGAACAGGATGATCGCAAAAGGATTTTTTAAAAAAGAAAAATTATCAGAAAGCAATTTCATCAGACAGGTTTAACCTCTTTTGTTTTCTCAGGAATTGGGGAAATTAATCATGAAATGTAAGTAATACTAATTTAAACAGAAGTATCAACCCGCTAAAATTAGATAAGCGGCATATTGATGTAAATGAAATTCAAAAAAGAATCCCAGAAAAGTTGTTTCTGGGATTAGGTCATGCATAAATAAAGAAAACTCAAATTAGTATATCACTTTCTATTTATACATTTTTATAATAATTTGTTTATTAAAATTAATAAAATGAAATATTTTAATAATTAAAAGAGCATTTAACTGAATAATTTTAAAATATCATTTCCAATCGCAAAGACCATCAATGCCAGTAAAATGACCATTCCGACTTTTTGAGCATTTTCCAAAAATTTATCTGAAGGGGCACGGCCGGAAACCATTTCATAAAGCAAGAACATCACATGGCCACCATCAAGTGCAGGGATAGGCAGCAAGTTCATAAAGGCCAAAATCATCGAAATCAAACCAGTAATACTCCAGAATTTTACCCAATCCCAAGAAGCACCATAGATTTTAGCCATTCCGATAGGACCACTGACATTTTTCGCAGACACTTCACCGGTAAACATCTTGCCTAAAGCCTTGGCATTGACGATTACGACACCAAAAGCTCTAGATGTTCCCTTTGAAACTGCCTCTCCAAATCCATATTCTCTTTTCACCGGTTCGATGAGCGGATTGATGGCAATTCCTATTCTTGCCTCTTCAGTTACAGGAATAGACAACGTATCCGTCACAGTGCCTCTTTGTCTTACTACC
>CALRRX020000053.1:0-10607 GCA_943370675.1 Reyranella massiliensis 521
TTCTTCCACACCATGTAGAGCCGAAGTATTAATTACAGCATCCAAAAAGGGGATGGTACTTTCTCCTCCTTCTAGAGAAAAACGTTTTTGACCAAGATATTTAGTATGTAAAAAATTTTCAAAAACAACAGCTTGGTTTAATTTGAATAGGATTCTTTTCTTCTCATCATTAGAAGGGTTAAAGGCCAAAGCTTCTTTTTCTACTTTTGATTTAAACCAATCCAACATCTCTGGGTCACGGATATACAGATATTCAAAACCCATGGGACCCTCATAAATAGTCTTTAAAGCTGAGATAATATCCGCAAGCTTAGCATTGCCAATACCTAGTTCATTACCAGCCTGAAAAACTGTATTCATATCTTCTTGACCCAAACCAAAATTTTCAGGGTCAATCATGGCCTTTCGATCCCTTCTTTCCCTGACAGGGTTAGTTTTGGATCGCAAGTGAGCACGTGAACGATGGGCATGTATCAAGGCTCTAACTTTAATTTCCTTGGGTAAAAACTCCATGTCCATAATGGTACCCGGAGCTTTAATTGAAGCAGGTATTGAATTTTCAACAGTCTTACTAGACACTGGAGAACCTGTTTCTTCTTGACCATAATTAGCCAAGGCAAAGTCAAAGCCATCAAAAAACTCCTTCCAACTTGGGTCTATTGAGGCTGGATCGCTTTTGTAAGATGCATAGAGCTCATCGATATAAGAAACATGAGCATTAGCTATGAAAGAGAATTTATCCATGGTTATTTTTTGAGAACAAACAAAGCTAAGGGATAGAACCCGTTTAAAAAAACCGCTTATTTGCTTTTTCAAATATTCATTCAAACACAAAAGGTTAAAAAAAAAGCAACGCCTTTCGACGTTGCTTTTTGCACTATAAAGAGATACTAGCTTATCTCAAAGATGGCCAAGGTTTGCCAGAATTTGATTTAACTGCAACAGTTCCAAATTCACCGTAGGTATTTACCCATTCGAAAGTAAGTGTCTGAGCATTTGCACTCTTCACTGTCATAGAATAGCTGTCACCATACTTATCAGTACCTGTCATGGTCAATCTACCGCAAGCATCATTGATTCTTACGTTTCCACTACCCCATGTATCAGGATAACAAGCTTGCCAAGCACCAAAGGTACCATCCGATACCGTGTAAGAACCAGGAGAAGCTGCAACAGCAGTCCAAACTGTAGAACCTGAGAAGGTTTTTCCACAGAATGTTTCAAGAGCGTCAAACTGGTAGGTACCTGCCAAATCAGAAGGACAAACTACTGAAACAGGATATTGGAATGGTGAAGCATAGAATGGAGCGCCAGCCACGTTTGTGGTAACATTGTTTGAAGAGAAGGTTCTTCCGAACTTATCATTCAATACCAATCTAAATTCAAACACGTCACCACCTTCAATTTGAGCAGCTGTCAAGCCTACAGCAGCAATTGCTTGAGCTGCAGTAACCTCAAAAGAAGTTCTCAAGAATCTTGAGTCAGGATTTGGCTGAAAATCAGATGCTTGGAGCGTTTTTACAACCACATCACTTTGAGGAGTGTATCGAAGACCCACACCTGGAATCAATCTTCTGTGACGTACACGAATCTCAACTGTCTGAACCGTCTTACCATCCTCAATGTCAACAGCTTCTAGCGTCAGAGCAAATTTTGATCCTGGCAAGTTGAAGAAGTTGAAAGAGGTGCTTGTTCTGGCGATCGTTCTTAAATAAGCTCCTGTATCAAAATCTTTGTAAGGCACATTAGGCTCTACAAAATCTCTACATGAGCTTAGAAAGATGACTGCACTTGCCAACAAAACGAAACTATATCTTAGCATTTTCATTTTTTCTAAATTAATTGGTTAATAAATCCAAGGTGAGGCAGGATTTTTATCCCAGAACACTTGTTGCGCAAGATTTTGTTTCTGAACCGCATTCACGTTAGTCACCATGTAGTTTAGTGGATACAAGAATGATCTAACAAACGGACCTGGTCTCTCTTCCAATGCAGGCTGTAGTCTTTCTGGCTTACCAGTTCTTCTGTACATGTTGTAAGCTTCCATTCCGTTACCGAACAATGACAACCAGTATTCACGACCGATCACATTCAATTTTTTGTCAGCGTTAGGCTGAGCATCAAATTGATTACCGACGTAAGTAACGTAGTTGTTCACTCTTGCAGTGAAGGTAGCAGCTGGTTCGAAAGCAGTGATTGTAGCTCCTTCTGCTCCACCTACCGCAAATGCCCTTACATAGTTCATGTGCTTTTGGATACCAGAAAGAAGTAACGCTTTTGGATCACCAGTTGTACCTAGTACAAGTGCGGACTCAGCAAGCATGAAGTCTACATAAGCAGCCAACATGATCGGATGAATACCTGCACCTCTCATACCAAGGTTAATGTTGTTAACAGGTGCACCTGAATCATTGTCAAAACGACCACCTGATGGAAATGCACCATAAGCAGTACGCTTCAAACCATCTGGTGGAATACCGTCTGGATCCAAGTGATCTCTACCCCAGTAACCTCTGTTACCAGCAGGATTACAATACGGGAAGTTTCCGACAAGGTATTGTGGAGGAGCTATTTGGGAAATACACTCTTGCTCATCGACACTTGTTGTGTTTGTCAATACCTGACGATAGATGTAATATCTAGTTCTAGGATCATCAAAACCCTTTTCAACTGTCAAGTGATGCATGAAGTCAGTAGACTGATAGTCACCACCACCTGCTGTATATTGACCAGCAAACTTTGGATGTCTAGAATCAGGATCGGCATTGGTAGTACCAAATCTGAACACAAAATCATCACCATTTGCCAACAGTTGACCTCCAGCTATTAAAGCATTGATACCAGCTCTAGAAGCAGCAGCATCTACCAAACGTGTGTTTAGGTAGTACTTCAACTTCATCGTGTTCACGAGCTTGTTCCAACGAGTATAGTTCCTGTTGTAGAAATAATCGTTAGGTGTACCAGCAGCATTAGCAACAGTAAAGTGACCATTTGCTTCATTCAAAAGAGCCAATGCTGCGGCATAAACCGCCTGACCATTGTCCACTTTAGGGTTGAAGTTAGCAGGATCAAGAGCTTCAGAATAAGGAACATCACCATAAGTATCCACCAAATCCATCAAAACCATCGCTTTGATAGTTTTTGCGATACCCATGTGACGCTGAAGATTTGAAGTCTCTGCCAAAGGCAAGAGAAAGTCAATATCCGCCAAGATGTTTGCATAAGCATTTGACCAAGTACCATTGGTAGCAGTAGCTGTATAAGCTGACTCGTACAAGGCTGCACCTTGATTAATGATACGAGTCAAACGAGCGCCACGATCCGATACTCCAAACCACAAACTTTGATAATCCAACTGGATTCTGTTCAATAAGAAATCCGGAGACGCTGTAGTTGCGTTAACAGCATTTGGGTTCTCTAACAGTTCATCCAGTTTATCAGCACAAGACGTAGCCAATACCATTCCGGCAGCCATCGTCAAGCCATATATAAATCTTTTCATTGTCATTTCAATATAGGGTTAGAATGTAAGAGTTAACGTTCCACCCAATCTTCTAGAGCTAGGTCCTGTTACGAAATCAAATCCTAAACCGTTACCAACACCAGTACCTAACACGTCTGTGTCAAAGTTCATGTTTGGAGGGAAGTTAAGGGCCAAGAACCACAAGTTTGTACCACTCAGTGCTAAAGAAGCTCTCTTGAATGGAGTCTTTGAGATTAGAGAATTTGGTAATGAATACGCCAAGGAAACTTCTCTCAAACGGATCATTGAACCATCAAATACGTTCGGCTCGTCTGTTGCTCCCTGATAACCAGAGAAGAAATAGTCAGAAGCCGAGATTTGATAATCGTTTGGAATGTAACGAGGAGTACCATCAGCATTTGTACCGTCTTGTCTAACACCTGGCATGATGAAAGTCAATTCTCTGTCAGCAACAGGGTCCTTGGTTACACCACGAGCCAAAGTTGCAGTTACAGTATTAGAATAAATTACACCCTTGTGTCTGTATTCCATCATCGCACTCAAAGTAAAACCTTTGTAAGTAAAGCTGTTGATGAAAGAACCGTTCCAAGCTGGATTAGGATCACCAAGTACAACAAGCTCATTGGTTGGCTTATGAACACCATTTGATAGAATGATAGGCTGTCCAGTAGCTGGATCACGATCAAAACCAACACCTTTGATAATGTTAAAAGGTTGACCTGGAATAGCAAAGTTGGCAACGTCATTTGAGAAACCTGCAATAATTACTTCTTCCAAACCACCACCAAGCTCCATTACAATGGTTCTATACATACCCCAGTTGATAGTAGAGTTCCACTCAAAACCTGAGGCAGTAGAAACAGGAGTTACAGTTGCTTGGAATTCAGCACCACGAGTTCTGATCTTACCAATGTTAAGGGCAGTAGAAGTAAATCCAGTTGCTGGGTCGATAGGAGACTGAGTGATCAAGTCGCGTGTATTTTTCTCATACAAGGAAAGATCGAATCTCAATTTGTTATTGAACATTACACCTTCTACACCGAATTCCAATTCTCCATGAAGCTCTGGCTTCAAGTTTGGATTACCCAATACGTTAGAAACAGAGTGAGTAGTGGTAACTACACCATCTCTATCAAAAGCTCTTGCACTTTGAGCCAATACATTTCGAGTACTGTAGGGACTTGGATAACCGGCTGAAGTACCATATCCTAATCTCAATTTCAAGTCATTTACTGTAGATGATCTCCAGTCAAATGCTGTAGTAGGAATGAAGGAAATAGAACCTCCTGGATAAAGGATGCTTCTATTCTCTTTTTCTACAGTGGAAGTCCAGTCATTTCTAGCAGACAAATTCAAGAACAAATAATCAGAGTAATCCAAAGTGATGTTGGTATAAATACCATATCTTCTTTCATCTACTCCATAGTTCATGTTAGCACCTGAAAAAGCATCTGTACTTGCAGAATTTGCAAAGTTAGAGTGTCTGAACAAGCCGAAAGCCAACTGACCCTGGGAAGCGACACCGGACTGGATATAAGAGTCAAATCGTGAGTTAGCACCTAACAAAGCACTCATTCCGAATTTGTCAGAAAATTCCTTCTTCCAGTTCAAGATCAAGTCTTGGTTCCAAATGGTGTTGTTGATATTGACTGTTCTGTAATAACCGTTACGGACTGCCAAGTTAGCAGTAGCACCACCCTTGTTATACATTACCTCTTGAAGTTCAGAGTAGGTATCAAGACCCAAACGATACGTCATTGAGAAGTTATCGTTGAAATCATAATTCAAGGAAGTAGAGTTAAAGAAACGTCTTACATCGGAAGTATTCTTGTAATATCTAACCAACCAGTTAGGGTTAGTGATATCATTACCGCCTCTGAAATAGACAGAGCTTTTATCCACAGGGTTTTCGAATGGAAGATTTTCCAAATCCACTGAACGTGGCGTGAATAGTACGTGGCCGAATACTGAAGGAATATCACTACCAGATCCGAAAGATGCGTTTGCTGGAGGAGATACCAAGTCTGTGATTGCAAACGTAAATGAAGAATTCACGGAAAGCTTATCAGATATAGCTGAATTCAAGCCCAAACCGAAGTTATACTTCTGAAGGTTGTTACCAGGTACGAAACCTTCTTCATCTGTATATCCAAAGCTTGCGTTAAAACCAGTCTTATCAGAACCACCTGCTACCTGAACAGAGGTATTGGAGATCAAACCTTGTCTGAAGAAGATTTCAGAAGGATCTCTGTAAGCCTTGTATTCATACTGCACTGGAGTACCACCTACTACACCATTCACCCAAAACTGAGGGAAAGCATTTCTTACAGCAGCAACAGATGAAGTTGCATATGGGTGGTTGATTGTAAGACCAGTATCCATTCTCGGGCCGAAGTTAGAGAAGAAGAAACCTGGAGCTTGCTGGAAACCGTTACCGTAGATCTGGCCATAAGTAGGCAAAGACGCTGCTTCGTTAGTGAAGACAGACTGATTGATAGTTACTTCAGCTGCTTTTCTTTTGGTAGCACCAGACTTGGTAGTAATCAAGATTACACCATTTCGTCCCTGGTCACCATAAAGAACAGTTGCAGAAAGACCCTTCAATACAGACATACTCTCGATGTTGTTTGGATCGATATCCAAGAAACGTGAAGAGGTTGTAGCACCACCAGTGGTAAATCCGTTTTGAGCGTTGGTTGAGGTGTTAAATGGAACACCATCGACAATGAACAAAGGCTGGTTAGAACCGGTAGCTGAGGAATAACCTCTGATTACCATGTTTGTACCTGAACCAGACATACCGTTGGTAGAGGTAATGTTAACCCCTGGCACCTTGCCCTGCAATACACGGGCAACGTCTGCTTCTGGACGATTCTCCAGCTGTGAATTATCCACTGAAGTTACTGCGTAACCCAGCGCTTTTTTCTCTCTTTCGATACCGATCGCAGTTACTACCACTTCTGATAGTTGTGATGCGTCAGTCGTCAGAGTGACATTGACTACAGTCCGGTTACCGATTGCCTCTTCTGCAGACTTAAGTCCCACAAAAGAGAAAATCAGCACATCAGAACCCGCTGGTACGTTGATAGAGTAATTACCATCCAAATCGGTGGTAGTACCTACTGTCGTACCCTTCACGAGAACTGTTGCACCTGGCAACCCTAGACCGTCTTCCTCGGAAATTACCTTGCCGGTAATTACCCGTTGCTGCGCCGACACCTCATAACTGAGGGCCATGGTGAAAAGCGCAACAACAAAGAGTAAAGCTTTTCTCATAAGGTATTTAGTTTAGTTGATCCGTAAAGAAAATTTATTTGCCTTGAATTTCAAAAGCGGTAAAAAATTCGTTTCAATGGCCCTAAAAGCTAATTATTTGGTTTGAACTGCCATTATTAACAAATCTTAACCCAAAAGGCTAGATTTTTTAACATTACCAAAACATTATTTTGAGAAAGTGCCGTTTTTCAACATTTTAAAAAAAATTTTTCTTCTGAAAAAAATATTCAAAACTCAGTGAAATGAGATTTTTACCATGTTTTTAAGTATAAAATCTAGGCTTTTGAAGTTTTTACCCAAGATTATTTTAAAAATATTCTATTTGGTTAAAATAAAATTTATTAAAGTGAAATTTTCGAAATTATTGATTCATTTTTTTCAAAGAATTTGAATATTTCTTGCTAAAAATTAAAAAACCGGTTCATTTTTTAACCGGTTTTTTAATTTCAGAAGGAATATTTCAAAGTAAAGGCTGCTTCGTCCCACCAAAGTTTTGTGAAGTCAACAAAATTATATGCTGGCTTCCAATCAAAACTTAAATACACATTGGTATTATAAAAATTATACTCTAAACCCGCTATAAAATCTATTCCATAAGCTTTGTAATCAGAAGTTCCTTTATACACCCAAGGGGGTTCTGCTTTTGGTTCTTTCCATATTCCATAGTGACCTCCACCACCTAGGTACCATTCCATACCCCGAAATTCTCTTACATCCATGTGGTGAATGTAAAGCAAGGTGTAATTCCAACCTTTCCATCTGTTGAAGGCCATGGCTTCTATGGCGTCGTGATCTGTGATAAACCTTTTGATGGTCCCACCAAATGAAGTACCCGCCCGAAAACCTACCATGGTATTATATCCTCTCATCTGGTATTGAGCCTGGGCTTGATTTATATATGAAAAACTGAGAAAGAGGATTAAACCAAAAAAGACCTTTTTCATGCTTCTTTCAGTTATTCAGAAAAATAGTACTTTTTCTGGTGTGATGCACATCGATAATGGCACATCGTGTTCTTCGGGAATAATTTGACTTTCTGGTTCAAAGAAGCTTAACCCGACCTTAATTACCTCAGGAGACAGTTTAGCCAAAAAAGCATCATAGTATCCTTTTCCAAATCCTACTCGATTGCCTTTCAAGTCATAGGCCAGCAGAGGCACAAAAACTACCTGTAGTCTGCTGGGAGAAACCATGATGGATTCTTGAGGGACTGGAATTCCCCATTCATCAAGGAAGAAAGCGGCATCTTTAGGAAGCTTCAGCGTCTCCATTCCCAATTCTTCTTTGAGGACTTGAGACGTATAGATTACTTTGTTTTTGCTTTCCAATACTTCCTTTATATAAAATGTATTGACCTCATTAAATCGATCAATCGGAAAGAACATGTGAAAGTGATCTAAATCAGGATTCTCAGACAACCAAGATTCTACTTGGCGACATATTTCCCTGGACTTTTGCTTTACTTGTTCTGAACTGAGCTTTTTTCTAAGCTGTCTGTACGCGGAGCGTAATTCCTGTTTGGTTTTCATCAGGATTTAATTTTTTCTTTAATGGCCTGATGGTTTATGAAATTTCAAATACCATCATTTGATAATCAAAAGGGTCAAAACTATCCAATAAGGCGTCCAAAAGATCCGGATGCCCGAGATAAAACTGCATCATGTTGACCACGCGCTCTTGAGGACTTCCTCCCGGAGCACAATAATCCAAGATATTTTTTACTCTAGACAATTCTACCTGAAGTTTCCGCTCTTCCGCTTTTCTCAATTTTGTCCCCATTTGATCCAAAATCTTTAAGCTGCGGACTTTGCCTGCCTCAAAAGCCTGAACCAAAGTTGCGTCTAAAGATGAGGCTTCTTTTGCCTTACTTTCAAATAACTCACTGATAATAGTCCGCTCAGCAGCAAGGCTCAAATCCAAATCCGACTGAGTTTTGATGAATTCTTTTTTCCAAACCTCAAAATCCACAAAGAGATCCTCAACATTCCATTTTACCTGCTCCATTTTTTTCACGGTAGATTGATTAAGAAGCAAAGCAAAATTCCTCGGCATCAACACTGGGAAAGGTACTTGAAATTGGTCGAACACTGCTTTCAGTTGAAGCCAATAGACCACTTCCGCAGGACCTCCTAAGTAGGCGAGATTAGGCAAAATTAGTTCTTGGAAAACTGGCCTTAGGACCACATTTGGACTTAACCGTTCGGGATGATCTTGTACTAATGACCTAATCTCGCTTTCTGTAAATCTAAGGTCAGTATTGACTACTCTAAATTCCTCTCCTACTCGTTCGATCCGCTCCCTTAAGCCCTTATCCAAATAAAACAGATTGATCTCCCGAGGAAAAATCTGGCTCTTATACCCTAGATTTTCCAAGCTTTGGGTCGCTTTTTGAGCCATTTGATAAGGCTTATGATCAAATAAATCAGAGAGAACAACGTCTCGGAATTGACTTTTAAGGGAGGAATCATTTCCATCCACCACTAGCAACCCTTCTTTTCCAAAAAGAGCATTCACATACTTCCTGACCGCTTCACTCAATGTTTTGCTTTCAGAATAGGCTTTTTTGAAAAATTCGGGGGCAAAACTCACACTTTTCAAGAACTCTCTAAAGGTAGTGTCCAACTCAAAGTCTCCCACAGCACCCTTCTGATCAGTTTGCCATTGGTACTTTTTACCATCCAGCTTGAAATAATTAATCTCATCAAAATCATGATCCTCCGTAGCCATCCAATACACCGGCACAAAATGGCAATCAGGATAGGCTTGCTGTAATTTCCTAGCAAGGTTGACAGTAGATACGATTTTGTAAACGAAATAAAGAGGTCCCGTAAACAAGTTAAGCTGATGGCCGGTAGTCACAGTAAATGTATTGGGCTTTAGCAACGAAGAAAGATTTTGCTCGACCAATTCGGACAGTTCTACGCCTTGGTATTGCTTGATCAATGCATTTACTAAAACTTCCCTTTTCTGAGGAGAAAACTTCTTAGCAGCGATCGCATCTTTAAAGCTCTCTATTTTGGGAGAATGAGCATAAAAAGGGTTAAGATCTTCCCTCCCTTGGATATAGTCTAAAAAGAAGGAGGAAAACTGGCCTGTTTTACTCAGTGCTACGCGGTGTTTTTTCATCAGTGTGGGCGAGAAGTATGGTTGGGAAGTCTAACTTAGCGATCTGAACCAAAGTTCGGTTTTTTTTGTAAAAATCGGGACTTCTTACATCAATGGCTGGAGCAAAGGTTTAGGACAATTCTTCAGGTAAGAAATTCAACCCAAAACAAAATCCTGACTTTGCAACTTGTTTTCGAATAAACTTCTCAAATGCTCGACTACCACCGCTTTTACTTGGATAATGGATTGGAAGTAATAGTCCATGAAGATCACAGTTCTAAAATTGCCGTCTTCAATCTCCTTTATAAAGTAGGTTCCAGATTTGAAGAAAAAGGAAAAACAGGACTTGCGCATTTCTTTGAGCACCTCATGTTTGGAAGCTCAGCGAATGTGCCTGTTTTTGACCGTGAACTAGAGCGAGTCGGTGGTTCTTGCAATGCATTTACTAGCCCGGATATCACCAATTACTACATGACCCTACCGGCTTCCAATATAGAAACTGCTTTTTGGTTGGAGTCGGACCGGATGTTGCAACTTACGCTGAGTGAGAAGACCATCGAGACTCAGCGGAAAGTGGTCATGGAGGAGTTTAAGCAGCGCTATCTCAATCAGCCCTATGGAGATGTATGGCATCATATGAGAGCTTTGGCCTTTGAAACTCACCCCTACCAGTGGCCTACTATTGGGAAAGATCTCAGTGATATCGAAGGATATACTCGAGAGGATGTATGGGATTTTTACG
>CALRRX020000054.1:0-10569 GCA_943370675.1 Reyranella massiliensis 521
GAAGAAATCCTCCATGACTACTTTATGAATGCAGAAACCGATCATATCAAATCGGCATTGGAAGAGTTGGAAGGTGAGGACTTCGCAGAAGACGAACTGCGGGTATACCGCATCAAGTTCATCTCTGAGCATGCCAATTAAAAACGAATCGAGTTCATGAACATACTCTTATTGGGAAGCGGAGGCAGAGAGCATGCCTTTGCCTGGAAGATTGCACAAAGTCCGGAATGTTCCCGTCTTTTTGTGGCCCCCGGCAATGCCGGGACTGCCCAAATCGCTCAAAACGTGGCCCTTTCTGCCACAGATTTTCAAGGTATACATCAGTTTATCTTAGCCGAATCCATTGATTTGGTGGTAGTCGGACCTGAAGAACCGCTGGTAAAAGGACTAGTAGATTTCTTGCAATCTCAGCCGGAAACCGCAAATCTCCCCGTCGTCGGACCTTCCAAACTTGGGGCTACCCTTGAGGGAAGCAAGGACTTTTCGAAGCGATTTATGCAACGAAATGGCGTACCTACCGCAGCCTACGAAACATTTACCGCAGATCAAATCGAAGCTGGTTTGGCTTATTTAGAAAAACAATCTTTACCGATTGTACTTAAAGCAGACGGGCTGGCAGCTGGAAAAGGAGTCTTGATCTGCGAAACCTTAGAAGAAGCAAAATCCTCTCTCAAAGAAATGCTTCTCGAAGCCAAATTTGGAGATGCTTCATCCAAGGTGGTTGTGGAAGAGTTTCTAAGTGGAATTGAGCTTTCTGTATTTGTCGCAACGGATGGCAAAAGCTATAAAATCCTTCCCGAAGCAAAAGATTACAAACGAATCGGAGAAGGTGATACCGGACTCAACACCGGAGGTATGGGTGCAGTCAGTCCAGTGATTTTTGCGGATGCTGCATTTATGCAAAAGGTGGAAGAAAAGATCGTGAAACCTACAATTGCAGGTTTGGAAAAAGAGAAGATCGATTACAAAGGGTTCGTATTTATCGGCTTGATGAATAACAACGGAGAGCCTTTTGTCATTGAGTACAACGTGCGAATGGGTGACCCTGAGACAGAGGCAGTGCTTCCAAGGATTGAAAGTGATTTTGTAGGTTTGCTGAAGGGAATTGCCACGGGCACATTGGATCAATATGAATTGAAGATTTCTCCTAACTACTCCACGACTGTAGTAATGGTCAGCGGAGGGTATCCAGGATCTTATGAAAAGGGATTTTCAATTTCATTACCTGAAAAGACGGAGAGTAGCGTGATTTTCCATGCCGGAACTGCAACAAATGCAGAAGGAGGCTTGGTCAACCAAGGAGGCAGAGTCTTGGCAATCACAGGGTTTGGCTCAGACCTCAAAGGAGCTTTAGAAAATGCTTTTGCCACAGTGAACCAAATCACTTGGGAAAAGGCCTATTTTAGAAGAGATATCGGTCAGGATATCTTAAAACTGTTGTAAAATAAACCCAAAAACGAAACGAGGCGAAAGCCCTGAATATATCAATTATGGCTGGATGTAGTACTTGCTCCACCACCTCAGGTGGTACCGGCGGCTGTCAAAACAATGGCACCTGCGGCACGAGCGATTGCAATAAAATGAATTCATTTGACTGGCTTTCACACATGGGTATCCCCCAAGTGGATAATTTTGACATTGTCGAAGTCAAGTTTAAAGGCGGACGAAAGGAATATTTCCGAAACGTGGATTACCTTTCTCTCAATACGGGTGACCCTGTCGTAGTGGATGTGCCAAGCGGACATCACATCGGATATGTATCCTTACAAGGAGAGCTCGTACGGCTACAAATGCAGAAGCGCAAGGTTCGCGACGATGATAACATCACCAGAATCTACCGTATCGCCAATCAAAAAGACATGGAAAAATGGGAGGAAGCCCGAAACCGGGAGGTTCCTACCCTGTACCGATGCAAGCAAATTGTCGATGAGCTAAACCTTCAGATGAAAATGTCTGACGTGGAGTTTCAGGCAGACAACTCCAAAGCGACTTTTTATTATTCTGCTGAGGATAGGGTGGATTTCAGAGAACTGATCAAACTCCTCGCCGGAGAATTCAAAATCCGCGTGGAAATGCGGCAAATCAGCCTTAGACAAGAAGCAGGAAGGCTTGGAGGAATCGGTGTTTGTGGACGTGAGCTCTGCTGCTCCACATGGCTGGTGGATTTCAAAAATGTCACTACTTCTGCGGCCCGCTATCAAAACCTATCTCTCAATCCAAGTAAACTCTCAGGTCAGTGCGGACGACTCAAGTGTTGCCTCAACTATGAGTTGGACACTTACATGGATGCCATCAAGGACATCCCACAAGTCGAAAAACCTCTTCAGACCGAACAGGGGCCGGCTAAACTTCAGAAAACGGATATTTTCCGTAAGCTGATGTGGTTTAGCTACAACAACGACAACGATTGGCATAGCATCACCTGCGATCGGGTAAAGGAAATTCAAGAGTTGAATGAACAGGGAATCAAAGTATTCAATCTTCAGGTAGACAAATCAACTGATGTTGAGGACTTGGCTGCTCAGTCCACTCGTGAACTTGAGCTTTTGGATAAGAAGTTTTCTAAAAAGAAAAAGAAGAAAAAGAAAGGTCCTCGTGAAGGTCAAAGCGGCGAGTCTATGGCAAAGCCTGCTGTGTCAAATTCAGAACGACCTGTACAAAAACCTCAGGAAGTAAGAGCATCTGCCCCTCCTACACAAAGACCAAGCACCCCAAATTCTCCGGGAACAGAACCAAGGACTGGAGGAGACAATAGAAAGAAAAAGAAAAACAGAAATCGTCCTAACCCAACGCAACAGGGAAATTCAAATCCTGCTAGCCAAGGAAATCCTAATCAGCCAAGAGCTGAAAGACCGGAACGAAAACCCGAAAGGCCAGAGCAGAGAAACGAACCTCGATTAGAACAAAAAACAGAAGGACAAGCTTCTCAAGATCAGAAAAGGAGATTCCCTCCAAGAAGAAACCAGGGGCCAAACAACGAAGGAAATGAATAAAATAATCAGTTCCGTATATGTCGCACTTCTTCTGAGTTCAGCTTCTTGTTCAGACGACAGGATGTATGAGCAGTTTCAATCTTTCGACGATGCCACTTGGTCGGAGCAGGATTCTGTTTTATTTGATTTGAGGGAATTGTCTTCTCTGAGAGGGAAAAGCTTGATCTCTGTCAAATACACAGAAGATTATGGCTATTCCAACTGCTACATCCGAGTAGTCGCTAGAGACTCGAGTAAAACTGTCTTACAGAATAAGCTACTCAATGTACCCATTTTTGAATCTAAATCAGGACAGCCATTGGGTGAGGGATTTGGAAATACCTTTACCAAGTATGATACAATCCCATTCGAATTGCCAGATAATACGAAGGAAGTGGTGCTGGTTCAGTACATGAGACAGCCTGAGTTGTTAGGAATAAAAGCAGTGGGATATAAAGTCCTCAAACCTAAAAAAATAACTCAAAAAAAATGAGTGCCTTAATCAAAGGCACTCATTTTTTTTGCGTGCTGTCTGATGGATTGGTCTATTTCAGATGCAAGTGGTTTTAGGTAATCAAAAAGCTTTTGATTTTCCTGATCGAGTTGATTCTTATCAATCAGTTCCAAAATCCCAAGAATGGTTGAAAGTGGCCCTCTAAGGATATGTGAAGGTTGCAGTGCCATATCCCTCAACCTTTCATTTTCTAATTTCAGTTCTTGCATGTGCTTTTTCATAGCGGTGAGGTCTTTTACATGTACCCAAATAGACTCAAGTGAACCATTTTCTGAAAATACAGGACTTATACGTGCACTCCAGTAGGAGAACTCTTTATCAGGATTGATTAGTTTAATCTCAACTTCATTCACTTCACCCAATTTCGCTTCCTGAAGTGCTTTTACCAGTTTGGTACATCGATTTGACTGGTTGGGAAAAGTGAGTACGTATCCTTCCGAATAAGCCCTTCCTTTCCAATTTCGCCCAACTACCTTTGCCATCTCGTTTTGCTGCATGATCTTGCCTGAATTATCTAAGACAAAAACTGCATCAGGAAAGGATTCCAATATATCTTGATTGATGACTGTCTTTTGAAGCGTACTTGGTGAATTTTGAGATTCTTTTGGAACCAAGAACAAGTGGTACTCCTCCCCGCAAGATGCCAACAGGGTGGCAAATGTGGAGAATTTACCTTCGTTGGTCTGAATAAGGAAGCAAACCGGGTTTAGCTCTTTAGAATCTGCTTTCAAGCGATACTCCAATTCATCCAATCCCTTAAAAGGAGCGGTTGTCTTTAGAGGTTTATTCAGCCAAGTCTGTGGGGTTGGAGAAAACCAGGAATCGATTCTTTCATCCCAACCAGTGACTTCCATGGAAGTATTAAGTGTGATTTTTCCAAATCCAAGTACATCAACGAGATTGTTCCAAGGCATTTCCTGCTCCAGAAACTGCATCCCTACTCCAATGCCAATAATGGCCGAGATATCCATTTCGGGATTTGTGATGACTGAAAATTCCCACCAAATCTGCGAGAAGTTTTCCTCTGCGGCATTAGGATGTTCAAGAAGTAAGTGTCGAGTGATTTTTGGAGCACTGAGCATCAACTCCATTGAATAACAAAATTCTTCTGCAGAATTGATAGACAAGTATTTCCAAAACTCCTTATTGGTAGGCTTGGCACTTAGCCGTTCAAAGTTGCGATTATGTTTCAAAATCCGGCCTTCCACATCCGTGATGACCAGATAGAAATGCCCCGATTCCATCAGAAATTCGGGAACTAGGTTTTCGATATCAGGAGTACTAATCATGGCGGTCGGCGTTTTTGATTTGAACGTACCGAAAGTTGGATAAAAAATTTTATTAAAAAAAATAGCCTTAAAAGCGAATTATATACTCAAATTCAAGAAATAACCTTATATTATTCTTTTCACACCAAGAAAAAGTATAACCACTAACAAAAAATGCTTTTCATCCCGACACCTGGACAAAAAGCATTTTTTGAAGATTTTTAGAAAATAAATCAATGACTTCGAGAAGTAAACCACCTGCAAGGGTAGCTTACACCATGACTATCGATTTTGAAGGGAAGGTTTGATAGTCTACATCCTTGACCATGTGAATCAAGGCGTGCACCAAATATTGTTTGCCAGTGATCGCTCTAAACCTCCAATCTGATTTTGGTGAAAATTCCACTGAAGCTGATCCGAAAAAACGTTGAAGCTCATCTTTGCAATGGGAATAAACATAAAGCTCACCAGTAGAGGCATCGGAGCTTTCTATTAAAAAATCACAGTTTAAAGTTTGAATAATCATAGTGCAAAGTTATTTGACTCAAAAGTAGAATAATCAGTAGATCATATAAATACCCACAAGTGGGTATTTTTTACTTTTTCCTCTGCCAGGATAAAATATTTAATTTGATTTTCAGGGAATTACTTTGGATTTAATCCAAGTGAATTTGTTTGTTACCTGCCTCTTGCGAAAATCTTTTCAATTGGCTTATATTTGCAACACTTTGAAGCCTCGGAGATCAATCTCTGACACTATTCAAAAGGGAATAGAGAGTTGGGTGAGTGGCTGAAACCAACAGTTTGCTAAACTGTCGTACGGGTTATACTGTACCGGGGGTTCGAATCCCCCACTCTCTGCATCGAGCCAACCTTAGAAATAAGGTTGGTTTTTTGTTTTTAGATGGATCTAACCTACAGACTTGGGGGATGAGATCCCCCGGGTTCGAAATCGACCGAAGGGAGATTCGCGAGGGGAAGTGCGGCATGGTAGCGCGTACGAGCAATCCCCCACTCTCTGCATCGAGCCAATCTTAGAAATAAGGTTGATTTTTTGTTTTTAGCCTGCTTTAAAAACTTTAATGGTCTTCTCTGAAAAGTTGGGATGTATAATCCAAAAGCTCATCCCCACCTGGTTTGCCATGACCAGGAATTACCCATTTATTTCCGGGAAATCGCAGCTTCACCCTTTCTACCGTCCTAGCCCATTCCTTTAGATTGGCATCACCAAGATAGCCCTTTGTGGCGCCAAGCTCTTTGATCAGACATCCTCCAAAAAGTACCTTCTCCTCCTTTACTAGCCCAACCACATTGTCCCGAGTATGGCCCTCGCCCAAAAATGCCAATTGGATCGTTTTTCCTCCTACTTCAGTCTCTTTCTCTGCAGAAAAAGCGTTTTGGGGGACTTCATACCCATTTTCCTTAGCCAAATTAACAGTTGCTTCAGAAGCAAAAGAAGGTATTCCTCTTGCATGAAAAGCTTTTAACCCTCCCAAGCAGTCATTGTGAAAATGAGTGGCCACTACTCCTACAGTGCTTGCTCCTTTTTCAGTTTGGATCCAATGAAGCAACTCTTCTGATGAGGGATCATCCACAGGCGTATCCATTACAAAGGCTTCCCCTCCATCTATTACTACCAAACCATTGCAGGCTACTCTGCCAAAATCATTTGTCGAGAGGTAAGAAATATGTACAAAGGAGGATTCCGTCAATTGAATGATCTCCAAAGTTTCGGTACGGTAAACTGACTTTTGAGCAAATCCTACGGATAGGACAAACATGAACGAGACAAGGAATACAAGAAGATTTTTCATCGGACAAAAGAAGGAAGGAATTTGGAACTAGAAAGGGCTAAAAAGTCTCAAAAACTGAATTTTACCGAACAAAGCGTATCGTTTTTTCTAACTCAAAGAATACTTTTTAGAAAATTCCTCGCTCTATCAAGATCCTCCTTGGTGTCAATCGCAATGGCTTGATGGGTGGTTTCCACCATTTTTATTTTGACCCCCTTCTCGATTAATCGAAGCTGCTCCAGCATTTCTATTTGTTCGAGCTGACCCTTAGGCCAAGAAGTGAACTCCTGAAGCAATTCTCGGGTATAGGCATACACACCGATGTGTTTCCAATAGGTCACTTCTTCTCTTTTTTCTCTATTAAAGGGGATCGGGGATCTTGAAAAATAAATGGCATTCTTCTTTTCATCTACCACCACTTTGACCGCATTGGGATTGTAGGATTCATCTTCAGAGATCTTACACATCAAGCTGGCCATTTTCACTTTTGGACGATCAAATGCTGTCACCAAATCACGTAGCGACTTTACATCTTGGAAGGGTTCATCACCCTGCACATTCACGATCAGGTCTGCGTCCACTACTTCAAGGGCCTCAGCGATTCGGTCTGAACCGCTTTCATGTGCCTTCTGACTGAAATACACTCTGCCGCCTAATTCCAATATCTGATCTCGGATATGCTCATGATCTGTGACTACCCACACTTCATCAAACACTCCAGTAGCTAAGGTGCTCACAAACGTGCGTTGGATAACGGATATGCCTCCTAAATCCTGGACAAGCTTTGCAGGAAGTCTAGTAGAAGCATATCGGGCGGGAATGAGTGCGGCAGTTTTCAAAGCTTTCTTGTTTTGAAATTTAAGTATAGATAGCAGGGTCTATTCCTAAATCGCTAAAGTTCTGATTGGTTACTGTTACTTATTTAGTCGAAAGGTCTTTTTAAGGACTTTTTTCAAATCAAACTTTTGGGATTGCTTGATCTTTTTCTTCTTGGTCTCGAGGTCCTCTCCGTAATAATTATACATGTACTTATTATTCTGAGAGTAGAGATAGGTATTACCGTACCCGTAGTTGTAGCCTTCGTAATGGTATCCTGAGTTAATGATGCCGTTAAATACACCATAGACACTCTTCACCTGTTTATTGTTAAACAAGTCATTGATCATGACTAGGTGATCTTTGATGGTATAGTTTTGCCTTACGACATAGAGGTTAATGTCAAAAAGCCTCATCAAATCTATGGTCTCTGAAACCAATCCCATCGGAGGCGTATCAAATACGATAATGTCAAACCGTTCCTCTAAAAAGGCTAAAAACTCCAACAACCTTGGGGTCTGCAACAATTCGGCAGGATTGGGAGGGATCACCCCCGAAGGCACAAAAAACAGGTTCTCATGCTGAGTAGGAAGAATGATATCCTCCGCAGATGCTTTTCCGATCAAATAGGTGGAAAGACCCACTTTATCTGAATGGTTAAAATAAGAAGCTAATTTGGGTCTTCTTAAGTCCGCACCGACTACCACCGTCTTTTTAGAACCCAAAGCCATGGCAGAGGCCAGATTCAAAGAGGTAAAGGTTTTTCCCTCACCGGAAACAGATGAAGTGACCAGGATTTTTTTGGTGTTTTTGCCGGAGGCCAAATAGGTAATTGCCGAGCGCAAAGACCTAAAGGATTCAGCAACCGCTGTTTTAGGGTGCTCCAAGACCACCATATTTGTATCCTTGTTACTATGACCGATTACTCCGAGCTGTGGGATCATGAAATGCTTTTTCAAGTCACGCTGATCCTTGATCGTGTCATCAAACATGTCCCTCAATACGATAAAGCCAAAAGGAAGCAAAAAGCCCAGAGCGATGGCCAAACCGTAATTTTGAGTCTTTTTAGGGAATACCAAAGTACCTCTTTTAGCCAAATCCAAAATGGCATTATCAGAGACGTTGGCAGCACGGGCGATGCCAGCCTCCACCCGCTTTTCTAGTAAGTAAGTGAATAGGTTTTCTCGAAGTTGAAACTCACGGTAGATATCCGTGTACTTTGACTCTGACTCAGGAAGTGTAGCGAATTGAGAATCATAATCTCTGATTTCTCTTAGGATGGACGACTTCTGATTTCGTGTATTGTCGATCAGATTGACCACGTTTTCAAAAAGTGCATCCTGAACCTTTTCCATCTGCACGTCAATTTTAATCACCTCAGGGTGGTTTTCATTGACAGTGGCCAACAGCTTGCGTCGATCTTGAGAGAGCGAAACCAGATTTTGGATCAGACCATTCAATAACGGGTCAGGAACACCAATTACCGAAGGAGCAATGACATCTGAGAAGTCTTTGCTTTTCTTCTCCATGTAATCTTTGATTTCTTGAAAGTACTTAAGCTGGTAATCCAGTTCTGCATTTCTCTCATCAAGAGTACCCATTTTGGCTAGAATGCTGGAGAACTCGGCAGATACATCGAGAAGTTTATTATCTACTTTGAAGTTGAGCAATTCCCGCTGCTTGGATTTCATCGAATCTTCCAAAAAGCCGAGTTGCTCTTCGATAAAGGCTATGGAGTTTTCCTGAATCTTATTTTTCTCATTCAGGTCGTAATCAATGTAGGACTGCATCAAGGAATTGATGTAATCACGACCCTTTTCCGGGACCTTGGTGGTGGTACTGATTTTCAAGACTGAGGAATACTCATTGACCATCTCCACCTTTACCGAACCGGCTAATCGATCTTCCAAAACGGTTGGATTGATCAATCGAAAAATGATGGTTTCCCCGACTCGTCCTGGATTGGTGAGTAGAACAGTAAACTTTGACCGCGCTGTTTCAATCTCCTGACCAAAGGTATAGGTCTTGTTTAGAATAGACTCATCTCCTGCCGCCTGAACTGCATTAAAGTCCATAAAACTTCCCTCAGCAGGATTCAATTTGAAGTTGGTTTCTGAGAGTATCTCAAGTTCGACCGGTACCTCCGTCACTTGCAAGTGATTCCAGTCCACCTCAATTCGAATAGGGGCTCGATCATAGAGTTCGATGTCCTTGATATTGGTTTTGGCAAAATACTCTACATCAAAATGCAGCTTTTTAAGGGCTTCTTTCGCTAGATTCTTGGATCGAAGCCTCAAGATGTCATTTTCGAGATTGATGCCATTGTTGAAAATATTGGATCGATCCAAAATTCTGGCTTCCGGAGTGCTGCTATTCTTAATGACCAGGGAACCCGTCACTTCAAATTCATCCACCGTATACCTGTGAAAAATGTAAGTCGCAAAGACAAATACAAAAATGAACAGGATATACCATGGCCAGTATCGGATGTATTTGGCTACTACATACCGAATCTCTAATGCTTTTTCCTCATTATCTAACTGACTGAGATCGAGCTTTTCCATGTGTTAAAATTCCCGTACGACCAAATTTACTATTAAAAGTACCGAGGCAAATATCCCTCCAAAAAGGGCTAAGGAGGAAGTTAGATTATCCGCTGCACCAATCTGTCGGATATTCATAGGCTCAACATACAAAATATCATTGGGTTGGATAAAATAATAAGGGCTCCCCAAAAGTGACCTATCATTAAGATTGATCTGATGGATTTTTGTTCCGTTGCCATATTGCCGGATCAAAAACATCTTGTTTTTCTTTCCCATAAGTGAGGTCTCTCCGGAATTGGCTAGCGCATCAAAGATGGTCGCCCTGTTTTTGTAGATGATCTGAACCCCAACCCGGTTAAACTCCCCCAAGGTCGTGTATCTGATACCTGCTATTCTTAGCCTAACGTACACATCATCTTTGAAATACGAATTGATCTTTTCCTGAACAAGCTCTTTAGCCTGATCTTCTGTCAGGCCTCCGATCTTTATTCTTCCCAACCTGGGAATATCAACCATGCCTTCCTGATCGATAGAAAAGCCGCTCATATATAATGGATCACTTCCTTGACCACCGCCGCCGCCTACCATTCCCTGCTGATTGGGCCGCTGAAAAGAAAAGCCCTCCACCAATTCCGGTTCGGAACTTGCAAAATCTATCTG
>CALRRX020000055.1:0-10494 GCA_943370675.1 Reyranella massiliensis 521
TGTAAGTAAAAAACCCACTGAAAAGGACGTAAGAGTAGCTAAAATAAAATTCATGACTAGTTGGTTTTCAAACAATAAGGTTATGCCTTGAAGTTAATTTTTTACAATTATTATGCCTAATTTTTATAGAAAAAATAATTTAAGTCCTATCTATTTGAAAAATACAAAATCAATACAATTTTAATTCAAAAAACACCAATGGGGTATTAAAGGCCATTTTTATGAGTTTGAAAAAATGTCGAAAATAAAATGTAATTGTCCGAAATCCTGCCATTAGGTGAAATTTCAACCTTAAGGTGGGTATAATCGTCCACAGACGACTGTCCAGAGTCCAAAGATGCTGAAAAAGGACTTCAAACATTTTCTGAGCTTGGTTTAAGTCTATTGAACTCAGCTTGGTTCAAGTCTCCAGACTTGGACCCACATAGATGAAGTCTTCAGACTTCATGAAGCAGCCAGCAGTCTGAAGACTGCATACAAGTAAGCACAAGTCAAAAGACTTGCGCTATATCAGGGGCTTGGTTTAAGTCTATTGAACTCAGCTTGGTTCAAGTCTCCAGACTTGGACCCACATAGATGAAGTCTTCAGACTTCATGAAGCAGCCAGCAGTCTGAAGACTGCAATCAAAAAAGCACAAGTCGTAAGACTTGCGCTAGGTCGGTCAATAGACTTGCGCTAGGTCGGCCTAGGTTACTGTGAGTGAGGACACTCACAGGGGCTGAGGTTTCAGACTTCCTGAAACAGCAGTCTGAAGACTGCAATCAAAAAAGCACAAGTCGTAAGACTTGCGCTAGGTCGGTCAATAGACTTGCGCTAGGTCGGCTTAGATTACTGTGAGTGAGGACAATCACTGGGGCTGAGAAATAATCGATTAAACCTCATCTGTACATCTGTGGCAATAAAATCACCAAGCCAACCAGAGTGAATCAAAAAAGCCTCCTGTTTCCAGGAGGCTTTTGATTATGATTTTCGGCGGAGGGCTCTCTTCCACCAAGGCAGGTGAACCTCGTCATGATACCCGTAAGTATTGCTGCCATAGCCATAGCCGTATCCGTAACCATACCCGTAGCCATATCCATACCCTTTATCCATGTGAATGTCATTCAGGATACCGTAGATTTTGGTCACATTTCCCTTTTCCACGAGATTATTGAGAATCTGTGTGTTGCCTTTCATCGAATAGCCCTGACGGAACACAAAGAAATTCACATCTGAGAATGCAAACAATTCTTTCGTCTCCGAAACCAATCCCACAGGTGGACAGTCAAAGACTACAACTTCGTATTCTTTTTTCACCTCCTGAACGATCTTTCCAAACTTCTCCTGAAGCAATAATTCCGCAGGGTTAGGAGGAATAGGACCTGAAAGAATAATATCTAAATTTTCATAACCAGAAGGCTTCACCACATCTCTCCAAGAAACCGATGAACTCAAGGCCGTACTCATCCCCTTGTCATTGACCAAACCAAAATCTTGAGCGATTCGTGGTTTGCGCAAATCCAATCCAATCAAAATGGTCTTCTTTCCCATCAAGGCAAATACCGATGCCATGTTGAGGGATACGAAGGTTTTTCCCTCACCGGAAATGGAAGAGGTAAACAAAAGGGTTAAATTTTCTTTCTGAGGACTCAGGTAAGTCAAATCGGCTCTTAGCGATCGGAAAGATTCCGTCACGGTAGATCTTGGGCTGTTCAATACCGGGATGGCGTCATCAGAACTATTTCTTCCGATCATTCCAATCAGTGGAACTTTGATCTGCTTTTCCAATTCCTTCGGATCTTCGATTCGGGTATTAAGGAAATCCTTGACCGTGATAAATCCAATGGGCAATACCAATCCCAAGATCAATCCGATCAGCAAGTTCAGCGAACGCTTGGGGGCCACCGGAAGCTGTCCTGATTTGGCATAGTCCAAGATCACGTTGCTAGGCATATTGGAAGCCATGGTGATTTCAGCTTCTGCCTTTTTCTGAAGGAAATAGATGTAAATATTCTCGTTGATCGTGAACTGACGCTGATAGCCGAGCAGGTTTCGCTCTGTCTGAGGAAGCTGATTGATGTCCCGCTCGATCATCCGAATACGGTTATTGACATCGGCCATGACATTTTGGGTATTGGTGATGGCCGAGTTGACATTTTCCTGAAGGGCGTTTGCCACGCTCTGGATTTTGGCATTGATGTCTCTGACCTGTGGTGTCTGCTCGGTAAAATTGGCGGTAATCTGTACCCGCTGCCCCTGCAATTCAGACAGATTTTGTACCAAAGCATTCAGCAATGGATCGGTATTTCCCATAATGGATGGAGCCACCAAATTTCCGTTATTGCCATTGCTGAGATATCCTTTGAGCGTCTGAAGGTACTTCAAGTTCAATTCCGCGGCGCTTTTCTCTTTTTCGAGTTCGGAAAGGCGCTCGAAAATGATCGATCCTTCTTGGGAAAGGTTGAAGATCTTATTCTCTGATCGGTACTGCTGCAACTTGGTCTCTGAGAAACGCAAGGAATCCGTAATTCCACTCAATTGCTGGTCGATAAAACCAATCGTATTTTCAGAAGTACGGTTTTTTTCATCCAATTCCCGGCTAAGGTAGGTTTCCATCAAACGGTTGAGGTAATCGACGCCCATTCGTCTCAGTGGTGTCTCCAAGCTCAGGTTTAGAATCGAACTCTGTTTATTGGATGGAGAAACACTCAGATCTGTGGTCATGGATAAAGCCAAGGATGGCGTATCCAACAATTGGAAATAAAGTACCTCTCCCGGCAAGGCAGATACTTTTTCAACCGAAAATTCAAAAAACTCACCCTTAATAGAATCTCCAAAGGCAAATACTGATTTTGGCAAGGAAAATAACCCTAAACCTGATTTAAAATTAGGGTCTTGAGGATTGTAAATCTGGAAGCTTTCAGGGTCTTCGATGGTCAGCTCAAAGGTGCTATCGTCCAAAACCTCCAACCGAAACATCCCTCCTACGGCCTGTTTCTTGGTCCAATCGACCCGTACAAAGACGGAATTATTGCCATAGATCTGCTTGAGCTTGAAGAAATCCTCTTGAAAGTATTGCACATTCAGCTCCAACTTTTCCAAGGTCGCGACGGCCAAAGAGTAGGATTTCAAAATCCCGATCTCATTTTCAATATTGCTTTTTCCCTGAAGCCCGGCAAAACCCGCAGACTCAAACAAGTCTGCACCAAGTGCCTTGTCTTCGTCTTTGACGATCACCGTGGATTCCACCTTATAGATAGGAGTGGTAAAGCGATTGAAAAAATAGGCACTGGCAACGCCCAAAAAGGCGCAGATCAAAATGACAGGCCAGTACTGCAGGTAGTTAAACAGGATGACTTTGAGGTCAATTTCGTCCTCCTGGTTTACCAAAAAAGGATTCTGCTGGTTGGTAGTGACCTGGGGTGAATTTGGATACATAAAATCTTAATTACGGGTAAAGGTATTGATCAGTAAGACAGAAACAGTGATGGCCGAGATAACCAAGGAAAGGGACTGGGCGGCATTCTCCCCTGCTCCAACTTCCCTCACTTTCATCGGTTCGGCGTAGAGCTGGTCATTGGGCTGGATAAAGTAAAAAGGAGACTGGACGATCTGTCGGTCATTTAGATTGATGCGGTGGAGCTTGGTGCCCTCGGGATACTGACGGATCAGGAGCACTTCATCCCGCTTGGCAATATTGCTTAGGTCACCCGCATTTGCGATGGCTTCAAAGATGGTCATCCGGTCCTGTAGCACTACAAACTTTCCCGGTCTTCGAAATTCTCCCAAGGCTGAGTAGCGAATCCCTCCCAGCTTCACTTTCACGTATACCTCTGAAGTGATGTAGGACTTCAGTTTTGATTCGATCTCCATTCTAGCCTCCTCGATGCTTTTATTTTTTACCTGCACCTCGCCGATAATGGGTAGTCGGATATTGCCATTTTTATCAATGGTGTAGCCTGTCATGTAATACACATCTCCTCCACCTTGGCCCATTTGCATCATTTGCCCTCCCTGAGCATTGATCGTCGGATTAAACCCCTTTTCAATGATGTCTTCCACTGTCTGGATGTTGACATCGATGATGTCGTTGTATTGGAGTTTGTACTCGGGGATCTCGTAGGCGATCAGTTCGCCTTCTGGGATGGCCTTCTTGCCTTCCAAGTTTTGGAGGTAGACGATTTTCTCATTGGAGACGCAGGAGGAAAAGCCTGCGATAAGGATCAAAAAAAAAGCAGATTTAAGTGTGTGATGCATAATTAATCGAAAATACAGGGTAAAGCGCCCAAACTTAAGGCAAAATGGGTTTTGAAACAGCACTCGTTTTAAATGATGGTTGAAATTTATTATTCAAGCTTGTGAGTTGTGAGAACCAATTGTCCACTGACGACGGTCGACTGTCCACAGCTGTTGGTAGAAAAGCCGAGTTAAATGACCAATTATCAAATTCAAAAAGCAAGTATCAAATTCATTGATCAATTCTCAAATTCAATGATCAATTATCAAATTCAATGATCAAATAAACAGTATTGAAAACACTACACTAACAAGACAGAATTGCATCTTCCAGCTCTTTTAATCAAAGACGTGAGTGATGGCACTCACGTTGGAGAAGAACCCAGCCAATATGATCCTGTAGGGATCGAACATCTCAATAGCCCAGGGTAGGTTGGCGAGCATGTCGAGCCACAACCCTGGGAATTAATGTTTGCAAAGAATCCCAAGCGCTGGCGCAGGATCATGAATTGGAAACGAAAAGTCGATGCCAGCGCAGTGGAAACGAGGCAATGACCAAATTTAACTACCAATTTTCAAGGGTCATATTCAATTTTCAAGGATTAGGACCTGTGTCAGCCTGAAACCCTGAGAAACCAGAGTCTAAAAGTGGAAGGTGGGAATCTAGAGTAACAACTTTCTTTACCGCCTATTGACCTCATTCGTAGGTTTTTTCCTTCGCTACTTTTGACGGCCAAAAGTAGCCAAAAGCCTGTGGCCGTGATCCAGGTTTCAAACTGGTGGAAAGAGTTAGGAAATCTTTGTTTTCGTTTCAGTTTGATTTTTTGAGCCTCACTTCGGCTAAAATTGGGCGGATCTCGCTCGAAACTCGCGAGCTAGCCCAATTTTTTACGCCTCAGTTTCGTCTCAAAAAAACTCCTGGATCAAAGGCCACACCATCACGTTTTAAGTTCACAAATAAGTTTAGTGTTTATCTTTCGCTTGCTCTTTCCATTAGCCAGCACAATAAAACTAAGCAACTATTCAACCGTGAACCTGATCGCGTAAGGATCGAACATTTCAATAGCCCAGGGTAGGTTGGTGAGCATGTCGAGCCACAACCCTGGGAATTAAATATTGCGATAGATCCCCAGCACTGGCGCAGGATCATGAATTGGAAACGAAAAGTCTATGCCATCGCAGTGGAAACGAGGCAATGACCAAATTCAATAACCAATGATCAATTATCAAATTCAATGATCAAAAAGGCAATCGATTCGGATTAAAAACAAAGTCTTAATCTGTGCATCTGTGGCAATTCCATTCAGATTACAAAGATTTTTTCTTTGCGTTCTTTGTGTCTTTAGCGGTTTAAAAAACTCTCCGTGTTCTCAGTGGTAAAAGAAAATCGTGGTTAATCCCGATTCCAAAAATAAACCGCACTGACCTGAGCCAATACACTGGTCAAATTACGGCCGCGGGGAAACTCAGGAGTACTCAGCGGGTCGAGCTGCCACTGGTAATTGCGGGCATGGATCACCTGAAGCTTTGAACTTAGCAACAAACTCCCAAACTGCTTATCGTACAGCAAACCCATGGAATAATCGATCCAGGGTTTTCTTGCGGAATATTGAAACAAGGCCTTGTAATAGAAATCTTCATTATTGGCCAATCGCTCAAAAAGGATCCCTTTTTTATTCACTCCATTGACTAATGCCAACTCCAAGGTCTGGATATTGGAACCGGTACCTATACCTACACCCAATGGCTGTCCTCTATTCACAAAACCTCTTGCTACAGTGTGCGTATGCCAAGTTATACCTCCTAAAATCCCAGTATATCTAATGTATCTATTGATTGATTCTTGCTGGTGAGTCATCTCGCCTCTTACCTGAAGTTTATTTTTCCAGGCTGATACTTCAATCAACTGATTAAAACCAAGAAGGTAAGCTCTCGCATGGTCTGGACTGAGTGCAAAATCCCTCCAATTGAAGGCATGATCTCTACGGCCGTATTCAAAATAAATCTCTGACTTGGTTTTTTGAATGACCCATCTTCCAAAAAGGGTGAATTGCTGCGACCTGCCATTGGCATCATAATCGACCGAATTCCCATTAGTAAAAAAGTTCTTTTTCTGAAACCCTTCAAAAATGGGAAGCCAATCATAAAAAGAATTGCCACGCATAGCATTGTATTGATGGTGGGTTCTGGAAAATCCCAAATACAATCCATTTACCCATTTTGGATTCCATGAAATGGTCACAGCATTCAGGTATCTCCAGTCACCTGTAAATGGGAGGAAATAGCGACTGTTTAAATTTTGATCCTGAGAAGGCGCAAAACCCGAATTCTCTAACCTGCCCATGATCAATTGTCCTTCAAAATGGCCCAATAAAGTCTTGGCAGGCCTTGTGGTATTAAGGGTCAGATGAGGAAATCCTTGGGCATTATTGGAAAAAGTAAGCGAATTCCATTGCCCGGGTCCCCACCAAATATTTTGGGTACTGGCACCCAATTCAAAGGAACCATACAGGTAGGTCAATTTGGATTGGCCCCACCAAGGACTGACATAACTTCCTGACCCAAAGCGTTCGGGCGCATCCCCAGTATTCCAGAGCAAATATCGGCTTTGGATTTCACTAGGGTTAAACGTTGAAATATCGGTTTGAAAACCGCGATTTTGTGAAATTACTAATTCAGGTCGTAAGGAAAAATGAATCCCCTTGTAAGATAAATAGCCTCCTCCTGAGAAATAGGATTGTAGGCCCGGATTGGGTATCATTCCATAATCCCCATACCCATAAGGTCTTTCTGAAGTGCTTCGGATTATTCCCAAAAATGGAAGAATCCCTATTTCCAAGTCTTTTACTTTACTATCCAAGTAGGTAGAGGCTTCATAGACTTGGTCATCTTGAATTCCTGATCTTACCAAAAAAGAGTACGATTTTCCTTCCTCGCCTAATAATTGCTTTCTTCTTACCAATTCCTCCAAAACGGGAAATCCAGCAGGTATCACCTGAGCGGTAAGCCGAGATGTAAAAATCAGAAAAAAAAACAAAAAAAAGACTCTCAAAATAAATTAGGATAAAACTCCAACACTTTTCTAAAATATCGGGAATACAACCTTAAGTAGTTCGTCTTTAGCCCATTTTCTCTGCAAGCTCTCAAATCCTCCTGATTGATGATCCAGGTACTTTTCCAAGATGCTGTACTGAGACCTCCAAGCCGCATTTTCAAGAGATCTACTCCTAAGTAATGGTAGGATAGCTTATGCTTGTAGAGAAAACGCACCAAAAGCTCAAAATCTGCCGCAATACTGTAATCCAACTTGTAGTAGCCAAACTGCTCATAATATTTCCTGTATGTGAAAAAAGTCGGATGGGCAGGCATAAACCCCCAAGAAAACGCCCCTACATCAAAACGGCTTGAGGAATAATACCGAACGGTCTTGTCCAAGTCCTCCGGATGGACAAACTGCACATCGCCAAAGACCGACTTGCAGCCAAATTCCTGAAAGGCATTCACTACCCTAGAAATGCTATCGGACCTATGGTAGAAGTCGTCCGAATTGATGATTCCGACCACATCACCTGTAGCCATTTGAATGCCTTTATTCATCGCCTCGTAGAGTCCCCTGTCGGGCTCGGAGATCCACTGACTGACCACATGCCCGTTACTTCGGACGATATCCACCGTACGATCGGTAGAGTTCCCATCTACAATGATGTACTCGATATTCGGGTAATCCTGCTTGGCCACGCTGTCAATGGTATCCTGTAGGGTAGCAGCTGAATTATGGGTAACGGTAATGAGGGAGACTTTCAAAGAAATGGTTAAGCGTTAATGGTTAAGAGTTAAAGGTCAAGCGTTAGTAGTTCGAGGTTCAGGGTTCGAGCTTGCCTGCCGGAGGCAGGGTTCCGAGTTCGACGTTCAGAGTTTAGTTCTTGATCATAAAAAAGAAACTGGTTCTTCAGTTTAAAGTTTACAGGTTCACCTTTTTTTTTAGTTTCAGTGATTTTGAACTATGAACAAAGAACTTCGAACGTCCTATTCCTTAATTTCTCGCTTTCGAACAGCTTGGGCAGGATTGCCTTGGTAGATGGTATAGGAATCAAGGTCTTTAGTAGCAATAGAGCCTACAGCCAATATCGAATGGGAATGGCACGTGATTCTGGGACAAACTACAGACTTGGCTCCTAACCATACTCCATCTTCCAAAGTGATGGGGCCAACTACAAGATCAAAAGATGATTTTTTGTAATTGTGATTACCAGTCAAAAGCATTGCTCCTTGAGAAATGCAAACATTAGAACCAATGATCACTTGTTCAAGGTTATCTATCCAAACATCCTCGCCAATCCAACTAAAGTTACCAATCACCAACTTCCATGGGTATTTTATGTTAACTCCCGGCTTAATCACCACCCCATAGCCCACCTTTGCACCAAATAGTTGCAGGAGCCATATTTTCAAACCCGATATTGGAATAATGTGTGATACGAAGAACAAAACGTTTACGAAATACCACACAATACACACGACTTTTCTACCCGGGTGATACCAGGAATTATCATATTTAGAAAGATCCGTTTTTTCCACTTGTTGAAACTATTTGAAACCTAAAACTCACAAGGTATAAACGAATTCAGGCTTAGTATTTCCTGTTAACAACCAATGATATAGATCCCGCATCATACCGGCAACTTTATGCTGCTCATACTTTTCCTCCATCAGCTGACGACCACGGGCTCCCATTTCTCGAATTTCGCTATCATCCTTAGCAAGAATATTTTTGACTACCTTAACTATTTCTTCTGGTTCATTACCTTTCCACCATCCGCAACGGTGCTCGTTCAACTCACTCCAAGGCGTGCCTAAAGAAGCATAAACAGGCGTTCCACAAATAAGTGCTTCAGGAACAATCATACCGAAGTTCTCCTGCTCACTGGGAACCATCAAAGCGGATAACTGAGAAAGGCGTTCATATTTTTCTTGACCACTGACGAATCCAACAAAGGTTACAGAATCCTCCAAATTCAGTCTCTTCACTTCTGCTCTTAGGAATGCTTCATAGCTTTCATCGAACTTCCCCATCACCTGAAATGAAAGCAGCTTACTTTCCTCCTCATTGAGCAAAGCCATTGCATAGATAATATTCTCCACCTTCTTTATGGGATGCAAGCGTCCAAGGAATCCGATTTGCTTCTTACCCTGAATTCTAAACTTTAGGGTCTTATCTCTGATCTTCAAGCTAACTCCATGTGGAAATACCACCGGATTCGGAATAACTGCAATCGGTCCCTTATATCCATACGCCCTTACATATTCCATCTCCTGCTTGCATGTGGCATGAATGCAAGTAGCACTCATAATATCCTTATGATACCATAACGCTCCCATTAGTTTCTTCTTCCAACTACTCACTTTCAGGGCTGTTGGGTAAAGCATCCCATGGGTACTCAGTACGTAAGGCTTTCCCATCTTTCGAGCATAACGGCAAGTAGCATGAGTAGTATATAGCCACAAGGTATTTGCATGATAAAGCTCATATTCCGTTTCTTGGAGGAATTCATCCACATTTTTCGACAAAGCCAATGGCGTTAAGTAATCGCAGGCCACTAATTTCATCCATGGACGATCTGCTCCAAGAACCACCTCTTTATTACTTTTCTTAGTAACAACCGGTTTTGATGACAACAAATCCGCTTGAACTCCGATGTCGTATAAACCTTCCAGTAGATCGCAAGTGCAAGTCGATGGCCCCCCTTGCGATGCCAGCATATAAGGTATTGTTTGTAGTATTTTCAATCGTTATGCATTTGAACAAGAACCATGTTGAATTGAAGATGACTGCCCATTTTGAATATCTTTTATCAATGTGAGCAAATTCACTGCTGCATGCTTTGGGCTCCAAAGTTTAACTATATCCTGATAGCCTTGCTCCGCCATCATAAGGCGTTTAGCAGGATGATCAAATAGATACTTCACTTTTTGATATAACGAATCTACAGACTTGCTTTTGAACATCATTCCATTGAAACTATCTTTTACTAAATAAGGAACTGCACCAATCTTATCCGAACCAACGAGACAGCATTTGTTGCTCATAGCTTCATTAGCGACAACTCCCCAACCTTCTTCTTCATCGGAAGTAAATAAGAAAATATCATGATGGGCCATAGCTTCTTGTATCTGCTCATTTGGTAAAATACCTTTTAAGCATATACGATCAGTTAGTCCAAAATCGTCTATTAACTTCTGTATAGTAGGTTTCATTTCACCATCACCATACATATCCA